>VFKL01000160.1 GCA_009885535.1 Chitinophagaceae bacterium
ACCAATACCTACATCGAAAAAGATTTGAGCATCAATGAAGAGCTCGATAAATTAAGGTTGCAAGCAACAGCGCAATTATTAAGCGGCAGAAGAGATATTGTTATTGTAGCGAGTGTGAGTTGCATTTATGGTATGGGAAATCCTACGGAATACGAAAATGGAATTATTCGTATTCACACCGGACAAGTTTTATCGCGCCAAGGATTTTTACATGCATTGGTGAATTCATTATATCATAGAAGTCAGGGCGATTTTGAACGCGGCTCATTCAGAGTTAATGGCGATACCATCGACATCAATTTACCTTATGTAGATTTTGGTTATCGCATTTGTTTTTTTGGTGATGAAATAGAATCCATAGAAACGCTGGAACTCAGCTCTGGCAAACGAATTGGCGCTGTTGAAAATGCAGCCATCTTTCCGGCCAATCTTTATCTCGCTCCGAAAGATATGCTCGCTCAAGTGATCAGCGATATTCAGGACGAAGTTGCTGCTCAAGTTCAATATTTTAAAAATGTGGGCAAACATATCGAGGCGCAACGTATTGGCGAACGTGTTGAATATGATCTTGAAATGATTCGCGAACTTGGCTACTGCACAGGCATTGAAAATTATTCTCGATTTTTTGATAGAAGAAAACCTGGCGACAGACCATTCTGTTTATTAGATTATTTTCCAAGTGATTTTTTAACCATCATAGATGAAAGCCATCAAACCATTCCTCAAATTAGTGGCATGTATGGTGGCGATAGAAGTAGAAAATTGAACCTTGTAGATTACGGATTTCGTTTGCCATCGGCCATGGATAATCGCCCGCAAAATTTCAATGAGTTTGAAAACATCATCAACCAAACTGTTTTCGTTTCTGCAACACCAGGAGAATATGAATTGCAAAAATGTGGCGGCGTTGTTGTAGAGCAAGTGGTAAGGCCAACAGGCTTATTAGATCCGCCCATTGAAGTGCGACCAACATTAAATCAAATCGATGATTTGCTGGATGAAATAGACAATCGAATTCAACAGGGAGATCGTGTTTTGGTAACGACCTTGACCAAACGAATGGCCGAAGAAATGAATAAATATTTAGGTCGTATAAATATAAAATCGAAATACATTCATAGTGATGTAGATACCTTGGAAAGGGTAGAAATATTGCGTGAATTAAGACTTGGAACCATCGACGTTTTGGTGGGCGTGAATTTGTTAAGAGAGGGTTTGGATTTACCGGAAGTGTCGCTTGTAGCCATTATGGATGCGGATAAAGAAGGGTTTTTAAGGAATGAAAGAAGTTTAACGCAAACAGCAGGAAGAGCGGCAAGAAATGCAAATGGCTTGGTTATTTTTTATGGAGATAAAATAACCATGAGCATGCAAAAAACCATGGATGAAACCTTGAGACGAAGGGAAAAGCAAATTTCGTATAACATCAAACACAACATCACACCTACAACCATAAAAAAATCTATTGATCAGGTTATTGCCCAGGGAAGCGTGTTGGATGTAAAAGGCTACGACCCATCAAATCCTTATGCTACGCAAGATGAAGCACAACCATTACCATTAGCCGCAGAAGAACAAACAGAATACCAAACCATTCCTCAATTGGAAAAAGCCATTGCTAAAATCAAAAAGGAAATGGACAAAGCCGCTAAAGACCTCGATTTTATGGAAGCTGCAAGGTTAAGGGACATTATGTTTGGGATGAAGAATCAGTTGGAGAAGATGAATGGGAAGGGATAATAGGGAAAAGTAAAAATTCAAAAGTGAAAAGTGAAAATGGGGAATGGAGTTTTGTCTAAAATGTTGTTACATAATAGAATAAAAGCAGACCACTAGATCTGCTTTTTACTTTTATAACTCAACATTCAATTTTAAATGTCCTCCAAAGCCTTCACGGATGATTCGCATTAAAGTAGACAATCTGATATCAGATGCATCATTTTCTATTCTTGATATGTAGGTTTTTGTAGTGCCGCATTTAAGCGCCAATTGATCTTGCGTCATTCCGGATTCTTTTCTCAATTCCTGCAACATTACACCCAACTTAAACGCTTCAAAGCCTTCCTCGTATTGTTCGCGAGATTTGGTGCCTTTTTTCCCATATTGTAAATCCAAATGATCAGCAAATGAGGTTAAGTTTTCTTTTGTATTCTTTTTCATAAAAATCTACTTTTTTTGTTCTTCAAAATATTCTTTCATCAACTTCTCCGCCAATTGAATTTCATTCGCAGGTGTTTTCTGCGTTTTCTTTTGGAATCCATTTAAAAGTATTACAAGCTTCCCTTTATCGAAACAACAAAAAACACGATAAATATTTGAACCAACTTCAACACGAATTTCAAATAGTCCGTTGGTAGATGAAAGATGTTTAAAATATTTTTCAGGAACCTTTTCTAAAGTTGCGATTAGTTGTAAAGTCCAGTTAAACTTCTTTTTTGTTTCAGGATTTAATTTCTCAAAAAAATCCAGATAATAATTTTTATAATAAAATATGTTCCTGATGAAATTATTGTCCACCAAACAAAGTTAGCTAATTGGATAACAAAAGTAAATTGTTTTTTATGAATTATAATGGACTAAGGTTCCCAGATAAAGTCAGAACTCTTGGTAATCTGATAAAATATTATTTCTTATTTTTTAGTTTTCTCTTATACTTAGCAGGGGTTAAAAAATTTCTCGTGAGGTAATGACTAGATTTTCAAACCGTTACAATTTGAAACGGTTTTAATTACAAAGACGTTGCAAATAACTACCAATTTTGACGTTGCGATGTTCCTTACCTCTTTATATATTATCAACTCCTTGTTAATTTATTATAATCCTCAATAGACATATACTCCAGAATATCTCCCGGCTGACAATTCAAAACTTCACAAATCGCTTCCAAAGTTGAAAAACGGATTGCTTTAGCTTTTCCACTTTTCAAAATGCTTACATTGGAAATGGTAATGTCTAAACGTTCACTTAGCTCCGTCAACGACATTTTTCTTCTGGCAAGCATCACATCTAAATTTACTACTATTGGCATATGTTATATGGTTAATTTTTGTTCCTGATCTATTTGCAATCCACGTTTGTAAATCACCATCAGGTTGCCCAATATAATGGCAATATAAAACTCGGCGTTGTATAAAAATGACCTCCCTTTTAAATGATATTCACCTGAAGTAATTTCCTTTACCAACTGAAAAAAATAATAATCTCTGATTAGATGCAAAGCAAGAAAGATAAAAGAGGTAAACATAAGTGCTTTGATACCTTTTAAAGATTTGGGCGTAAATCCATCTGTTATTAAATTATAGTTTTTGAAAAATACCAATAAAATTAAAGAAAGTGCAGTTGTGTAATAAACGTAAATAGGGTCATACCAGAAATCTCCAGGCCCAATTAGTCGTTGCAGCAGGTTAGGTTTATCAATTGATAGTACCTTACTATTCATTAAAGTTGCATCATTGTATTTAACAAGCGTTTCCATTGAATTAATTTTTGAAACAGGCAAATCAATCCAATAATCCGAACTTGGTATGAGAATTAGCATCGTTATATAAACCAATCCAAAGCCAATTAAAACATAGAGATAGTATTTTACAGTTTTTTTCATTTGTTTAAAATTTATTGCAAAGTAGTATTTTATTATTGATAAACAATAATTATTGTCTTTTTTTCAAAAGTTTTTTTCGCAAAGATTTATTTTGGTTTGGGATAGATGCGGGGATAATTATTGGTAGACAAAATAATGAAATAGGGTTTAAAGGAGATGCTTTTCGTATAAACATGTTTACAGAAATTAACAAAGGCATAGGATTAAGCATTGGTACAATCAGAGATGCAAAAAAAACTGCGGTACCTATAATTGGGATAAGGTTTCCGTTTTAGAATATTTAATCTTGAAAACAAAGCAGATATAAATATTAATATGGAGCTGGTGTTTTATTTATAGGCGTTTGGCATTCTAAAATAATCCCCACTATTTCTTCATCTCAACCGCAATTTTCCCCGCCAAGCTAGCATTGTGATGAATCAACGCAATGTTTGCATCAAGGCTTTCTCCTTTTGAATGCTCAGCAATATATTTTAGTAAAAACGGCGTTATTTCTTTTCCGATAATATTGTTTTCGGTTGAGGCTGATAATGCCTGTTGAATATACCCTTCAATAGTTTCAGCATCTACTTCTTGATCTTTTGGAACAGGGTTGGCGATTAAAACAGAACCATTTAATCCCAAGTCCCATTTTACTTGTAGCATTTCTGCAATTGATGATGGCGTATCAATGCTCAATGGAGAATTAAATCCACTTTTTCGGGAGTAAAAACTAGGAAACTCTTTTTGTCCAAAAGTAACAACAGGGATGCCTAAGGTTTCCAGATATTCAAGGGTAAGTCCAATGTCTAAAATAGATTTCACCCCTGCAGAAACCACGGCTACATTAGTCGATGACATTTCAGTTAAATCGGCAGAAATATCCATCGTATTTTCTGCACCTCTATGTACACCTCCAATTCCACCGGTAGCAAAAATTTGAATGCCCGCCATTGCTGCAATTCTCATTGTAGCAGCCACAGTTGTTGCACCTGGTAATTTATTCGCAATCACATAAGGCATATCACGAATACTAACTTTCCACACATTTTTTTCTTTACCAAAAAACTCCAAATCATCACTCGTTAACCCAACATAACATTTACCTTCTTTAATGGCAATGGTAGCAGGTATCGCACCTTCCGCCCTAACAGCAGCTTCTACACTAATGGCGGTTTCTACATTTCTTGGATATGGCATTCCATGAGAAATGATGGTAGATTCTAACGCTACAATGGGCTGGTTGTTTTTAATGGCTTCCGCAACTTCGGGATGAATATGTAAAAAATCAGTTTTAATCATGATAATATTTTGTACCTAGTAATAATAATTTTTGTTTTGTGATGGACTTGTCAACAGCGCCTACTTTATACAAAATGTCTAAAGCAAAACTATGGGCAATCTTAAGACAGTCAATTTCTGAAAATTGATTTAAGTAAGCAAAAATCCAGGCAGCAAGGGCAGCATCTCCCGCTCCAGTAGAGTCTTTGATGGTAATTTGTGGAACGCCTAATTGAATTGGTTTCGAGCCGTTATAAATGATGGATCCCTTTTCTCCCAAGCTTATCCAAACTTGTTTAACGCCTCTGTTAATAAGCATCATTGATAAGTTGTCGAGTTTATTTTCAACGTCATTTTGAATAGAATAAATCTCATCTTGATTTGGTGTAATCATAAACACCCCATTCAAATCTATGGTAGATAATTTATTGGCTTTAGCAATGGATACCGGCTCGATGATCAATTTTTTATTTTCAATCAATGAAAAATTAATCAACCACTTCAATGCTTCTATTTCAAGGTTAGTATCCGCAACAATTATTTCTGCTTCTTTTAAAATATCAATTCTCGTTTGTAAAAAATCAGCAGTAATCATTTTAGAAAGTGTATCCGAACATGCTGCTGTAAACAAACTTCCATCGGGTTGATGTATGGCGCAATATTTTCCAGTTGGCTCATCAATTTCTAGGGAATGTTCAAAGGATAATCCTGTTTCTAAAAAGCTTTTCTTAATGAATGCAGCATCCGAATCTGATCCAAAAACGGTGATAAACTCAACATCTATTTCTAACAGAGAAAGATGCCTTGCAATGTTACTCATGACACCACCAATCTCTTTTTTTTGAATGGCAGGATTTGATGTGGATGTAATGATTGGTTCTCCACAAAAAAATAATTCATCGATTAAAACGGCTCCTATACATACAACTGATGGCATGCGCAAATATAACCAATATGGCAGTATGTAAACTAATGCGCCGCTATTTCAACATAGCTACAATTTTCAAATACAAAAGCCTAGTTAAAGCACAATTTTAATTACTTTTATGCCATGCAGAAAAAATTGTATTTACTCGATGCGTTTGCGCTCGTTTTCAGGGCTTATTACGCCCTTATTAGAAGTCCGCGAATTACAAGTACAGGAAGAAACACCAACGCTCAATTTGGATTTACCAACGCAATTATCGAACTCATCAACAACCAAAAGCCAACGCACATGGCGGTTTGCTTCGATACACATGCATTAACCGAAAGACATATCGATTTCGCAGATTATAAAGCCAACAGACAAGAAACACCGGAGGATATTTTATCGGCAGTTCCAGACATCAAAAAAATCATCAAAGGATTTAATATTCCTGTGGTAGAAATGGATGGCTTTGAAGCAGATGATGTTATTGGCACTTTGGCAAAACAAGCAGAACTATTGGGATACGATGTGTATATGGTTACGCCGGATAAAGACTACGGACAATTGGTGAGCCAACACATTAAAATGTACAAGCCCGCTTACCAAGGTGGCACACATGAAATTTTCGGACCCGAAGAAATCTGTGCAAAATGGGACATCGAACATGTGCATCAAGTGATAGACATGCTGGGCATGATGGGAGATGCAGTTGATAACATTCCTGGAATTCCTGGCGTAGGTGAAAAAACAGCCGCCAAACTTTTAAAAGAATTTGGTTCGTTAGAAAACGTTTTAGAAAACGCAGCAACGATAAAAGGGGCGTTAGGTGAGAAAATTCGTAACGGCAAAGAGAAAGCCATTATGAGTAAAAAACTCGCCACCATTATTACCAACGTACCTGTTGAGTTTCACGAAGAAGATTATAAATTGAAAGAATGGAATAAAGAAGCACTGACAGAAATTTTCACGTCATTGGAATTCAAAACAATGGCAAAAAGAATTTTAGGCGAAACATTAGAATTGCCCAATGATAAACCTAAAGTATCTGCGCAACCAGCTCAAATGGACTTGTTTGGCAACTATGTTGAAACAGCAGGTTCTTCTCACGTTTCAAAGATTGAAAACAATACAGAAAATTATACATCATCAGATAAAAACATCGATAATACCAATCATGATTATAAGCTAGTAAATGATGAAGTTTCATTAAAAAACCTAATTGCCCTTTTAGAAAAAGAAAATGAAATTTGTTTTGATACTGAAACCACAAACATTGATGCCAACCTTGCAAACCTTGTAGGATTAAGCTTTTCGGTAAAGGCTCACGAAGCTTTTTATGTGCCATGTAGTGCAGATCAAAATGAATGTATGGCTTTATTAAATCAATTCAATCCGATTTTTGAAAATCCAGAAAAGAAATGGATTGGACAAAACATCAAATATGATTTGTTGGTTTTGAAATGGTACAACATCGACATTAAAGGATCTTTTTTTGATACGATGTTGGCGCACTACGTAATTGAGCCCGAAGGAAAAAGAAGCATGGATTTACTGAGCGAAAAATACCTTGGTTATGAACCCGTTCATATTGAAGCGTTGATTGGTAAAAAAGGAAAGAATCAAGGCAATATGCGTGATGTGGAGATTGAAAAAGTAAAAGAATATGCTGGGGAAGATGCAGACATTACCCTTCAATTGAAAGAAAAATTTGCGCCACAAGTCATACAACTGGAAGTAGAAAAAATATTTAATGAAGTAGAATGTCCATTGGTTAAAGTGTTGGCCAATATGGAGTTTGAAGGCATAAAAATTGATGAGCAATTTCTCAACCATTATTCCAAAGACTTAGAAATAGACGCCAAAAAAGCGGAAGAATCTGTGTACGAACAAGCAGGCGTTAGATTTAATTTAGCCTCTCCAAAACAATTGGGCGAAGTATTGTTTGAAAAATTACAACTCGATCCAAAAGCAAAAAAAACAAAGACAGGTCAGTATGCCACTGGTGAAGACATCTTAACCAAACTTGCTGTACAACATAAAATTTGCGACGACATTTTAATCTTTCGTGAGCTCACGAAATTGAAATCAACTTATGTAGATTCGTTGCCACAATTGATTAATCCTAAAACGGGAAGGGTGCATACGAGTTATGCACAAGCTGTAGCTGTTACAGGTCGATTGAGCAGCAATAATCCCAATTTGCAAAACATTCCCATTAGAACAGAAAGGGGAAAAGAAATCAGAAAAGCATTTGTGCCTCGCGATGAAAACCATGTATTGGTTTCGGCGGATTATTCACAAATTGAATTAAGGATTGTAGCTGCAATCAGTGGTGATGTAAATATGTGCGAAGCATTCAGAACAGGAAAAGACATTCATACGGCAACGGCGGCGAAGGTATTTAACGTAGAAGAAACTGAAGTGACTAAAGAGATGCGTTACAAAGCGAAGAGTGTAAACTTTGGAATTATATACGGACAAGGTGCTTTTGGATTGGCAGAAAATTTAGGCATATCCAGAACTGAAGCGAAAGAAATAATCGACAACTACAAAAAACAGTTTCCAAATATTCAGCAGTACATGGATGAAACCATCAAATTTGGAAAAGATAACGGATATGTACAAACGTTGATGGGACGTAAGCGTTGGTTGAAAGACATCAATTCGGCAAACTTTACCATTCGTGGGTTTGCAGAAAGAAACGCGATTAATTCGCCTATTCAAGGAACGGCTGCCGATATGATCAAACTCGCTATGATAAAAATTGACGCGGCTTTTGTGCAACATCAATTCAAATCAAAAATGATATTACAAGTACATGATGAATTGGTATTTGATGTAGTAAAAGAAGAACTTGAAAAAGTGAAACCTGTTATTTTAGAATGTATGCAGCATGCGTTGGTTTTACCAAATGAAGTACCTACAGATGCTGAAATTGGGTTTGGCGATAATTGGTTGGCTGCTCATTAAAAATTGACTATGGAAAAAATGACATTAATATATTGTTACGATGCGTATTGCGGTTGGTGCTATGGATTCAGTAAAGTAATTACAAACATTGCTGCAACTTTTAAAAATGAATTAGACGTAGAAGTGTTGAGTGGTGGAATGATAATGCCAGAGAAGCCGGTTCACATTAAAGTAAGTGCAGACTATATTTTAAAGGCATATAAAACGGTTGAGGAAGCTACTGGCATTAGATTTGGGGAAGATTATTTATGGCACATTAAAAATCCGGAAGAAAGCGACTGGTACCCAAATTCAGAAAAGCCGGCCATCGCTATGTGTATTTTTAAAGAATTTTATCCCGAAAGAATGGTGGAGTTTTCTGCAGATTTACAATACAGTTTACATTTTGAAGGAAGGGATTTAACTGATGATGAAGCGTACAGACATTTACTGGAAAAGTACAGCATCAATGAAGAAACTTTTTATTCGAAGTTAAAAAGTGAGGAATACAAAGACATGGCGCATTATGAATTTTCGTTGGTACAGCAATTAAAAGTGGAAGGATATCCAACAGTTTTCATACAAACAAAATCATCCACCTTTCACATGGTTGCCAGGGGATATACTGATGAGGCTGAATTGGAAAAAAGAATTAAAGCAGTATTGGGAGAGCAATAATCTAAAATATAATATCGGAAAAACGTCTAAAAAAATAGAATAAAAAGAAGGGACCCTAAATAGAGTCCCTTTTTTTATTTATGAAGTTTATACGTATAAAAATCATTATCGCAATCCGCAGAAATTTATTTTATTATTACTGGTACTGCCGCAACTTTTTTGTTGTTTTTAGTAACATTTATAAAATATGTTCCACTGATTAAATTAGCCGTATTAATCTGCTTAACTTGTTTTCCAGCAGAATATTTTTGATTCATTACATAAACATTTTTACCATTTGCACCAACAAGTGCAATGCGTACATTGTCTTTGTCATTGGTTTCGAATTTTATGTTTAGAAAACTTGAAGCAGGGTTTGGAAAAACACGAATTGATTCATTTGCGAATTCATTATTTGACACTTCAACCTCTTCTTCACTGTTACGAGATGTGCAACCTCTTCTTTGTTTTTTAATATCAATACTAGATTTCGAACAGCTTTGTCCAAAACAATTTTTTGATCTAACTGAAATACATCCGCTTGTAAATGCGCTACTAAAAGAAACCGTAATTGTTCTAGTTCCTTGTCCAGATAAAATCGTTACTCCTGTTCCAGAAATTGTCCATACATATTCTGTAGCATTACTTACCGCTGATATGCTATATGTATATGTTCCTGGTACACAAACACTAGTTGAACCTGAAATACATGAAGGTGTTGATGGAATTGAAGTTATTACCCCAACTTTAAAAGTTGCTGACAAACCAGATCCACATTCATTATTTGCTTTAACGGAAATAGTTCCAGGACAAAAAGTTGAATTTGCTGAAATAGTTATTGAATTTGTTGAAGAAGTACCCGTTAAGCCAATTGGCAAAATCCAAGTATAAGAAGTAGCTCCTAGAACTGGAGAAACGGTGTAAGTAAATCCGGTTTGATTTCTACAAACTTTCGATGGTCCAGAAATCATTCCTTTTGCAGGAGGATTTAAAATAGTCAAATTTAATGTTACTATAGAATCACATCCAACAGCATTTGTTCCTACATAAGAATATACACCACTAGTGGTATAATTATTCCCATTCCAATTATATTGATTACAAATTGTTTCTGCTTCAGATGAATAACTCGGATAATTACGAGTGTATTCAATAGTTAAAATGCTATCACATCCAATAGCACTTACTAAAGTTTGAGTGTACGAACCTGAATTGGTATAAGTAACCCCATTAACAATAATGTCATTACAAGATGTTCTTTGAAGTGTTTCAGTTGCATAGCCAGAAAGCACATATGCAGAATCTATTAACGTGTTTGCATTATAAGCAGATGCAGTTACAACATTATAGAAATCACCTGGAGGTGCATCAACTGTTGCTGTTACAACTAACGTAATGGTTTGTCCAACTAATAAAGTATCAACCAGATAACTAACAGTTTGTCCGTTTACTGAAACTCCTGTTGATGGTGAAATTACTTGTATGTTAGAATAACCATTTGGATATACGTCACTAATTTCAACATTGTTTGCTTGATAATTAAAGCTGCCACCTGTATTTTTTACTATTGTTGTAAATGTTACTTCTTGTCCAGCGCATACACCATCATTTGACACTGATTTCAACAATGAAAGTTCAGTACCGCAAATCGTGTTAACAATGGATGACAAATTACTTGCCAATTGGTCAAAAGGAGGCGTACTAAAATCTGAATTCAAAACAGTATTTGCACCTCCAAATCTATCAGGACCAGAGATTGCAATAATATTATCCAGTTCAATACCTGCACCTACCCCAATTACAAGCATATGTTTACCTTGAGTTTTTACAAAGTTTGCTTTTGTAACTGCTGCATCTAAAGCAGCGGGAAATGTTGCTGAGCCACCAACTGATATTGTTCCGTTTGGACCATTATAAGCTGTTGGATATCCATCAGTAAAAAAGAAAACCAAATCCGCATCAAATACACTTACATCCTCTAATGCATCTTCCCAATTGGTTGCATTTACGGGGTTATACGATTGTCCATTGAATCCTGCTCCCAAGTATTGATTAAGATTAGTTACGAAAGTGCTATTTACCTCGGTTTGTCCTAAATCAATAATTCTTGATTCTGCACTAAATTCAATAATTCTAAGTTGTGCACCAGAGTTTAAAAGTGCATTTGCAAGTGACCTAACCCCAAGCTTAACAGACTCGGTTGAATTGCTTATCGCAATAGAACCTGATTCGTCTAAAACAAAAGTGATTTTTAAATCACTGCATAATTTTGTACTCGGAATGTCTGGATTTGTAATAGACGCTACAAAACTGTTGAATGAAGAAGCAGAAGAATAACTTCCTGAAGCGGGAATAACATCATCATAGCCGTAAACTTGTGCTTGAGACGAGTTGCTCAAAAAACAAATTAGCGCGAATGACATTAAAAAAGAATTGGTCTTTTTCCTCAATTTGGAAAAATTGAAACGATTTTTTAGTTGGTGTTTTTTCATTTTTATATATTTTTAAAAATGAAGATATCGAATAAGTATAAATAGATTATTTTTTTGTATGATTTTTATTCTAATGTGGGAATATTGTGAACAAGGCAAAGTGTTCTGTTTTAAATAGCAGTTATTTTGAGGATTTTGGAGAAAAAAATAGATTTTAAAATAATTTGTTGCTTAAATAGGCATAGTCATATTTATACAAATGATATAAAAGCTTTCTTAACTTGGTTGCAAGGGGATATACTGATGAAGTAGAATTGGAAAAAAGAATTAAAGCAGTATGGGGAGATCAATAATCATCAACGTTTCAACGCTTTTTCATAACAGGCAATCCATTCGTCCACCGACATTTTAGAAGCGAGTTCTCCAATTAAATCAAATGGAATTTGGTCCATTTTTTTAAATCGAATACAGCTTTTACCCATGTCTAATTTACCTTTTACACGCTTGGCAAATTCGGCAGAAAACCAATCCATCAATGTTGGGTTCATGTAAATGCCCATGTGATAAAGGGCAATAAAGTTTTTTTGCGAAGCCATACTCAAAAAAGGGAGCGGCTGTTTGGGGTCGCAATGATAACCATTGGGATAAATAGTATGTGGAACGAAATAGCCAATCATACCGTAGCTGATTCCTTCAGCAAAACCTTTAGGTAAATTTTTTAAAATTACTTTTCGCAACTGATTAATAACATCTTTTCTTTCTTCAGATAAATCATTAAGATACGATTCAACATTTGTTGCTTTTGATTGCATAAAAATTATGTTTTAAAAATGGGTTGAATTAGCCATTATGATTGCGATTTAAACACGTTAATTTACACTCGATTTCAACGTTAAAATTAACGATTCTCCATTTCAAATTTAACCTAAAAAACTATATACCATGAACATTTCAAACAACAAAATTTTAATAACAGGCGGTGGATCAGGAATTGGATTGGGATTGACCGAGCGCTTTGTACAAGAAGGAAATACCGTAATCATTTGTGGAAGAAGACAAGATGTTTTAGATGCTGTTACCCAAAAAAATCCAGGCATCATAACGTATGCTTGTGATTTAAGTGATGAACAACAAAGGGTAAATTTATTTGAATGGATAAATGCAGAACATCCTGATTTGAACATGTTGATTAATAATGCAGGCATTCAACAATGGACAAACATAGATGACGATGATTTCTATTCAAGAATAAAACAAGAGATTGCTATTAATATAGAAACGCCAGTGCATTTAACCTCATTGTTTATAAAACTGACCAATTTGAAAACCATCATGAATGTTACATCAGGACTTTCGTTTTCTCCATTAACCAAAGTGGCGGTTTACTCTGCTTCAAAAGCATTCTTTCATTCATTTACTTTATCGATGCAACATGAGCTCTTGAAGAAAAATATCGAAGTCATAGAATTGATTCCGCCGGCCTTAAATACCGATTTAGGCGGCAAAGGATTACACGATTATGCTCCACCAGTACATGAATTTATCGAATCGATTTTTACCCAACTTAAAGCTGGAAATACTACACTGACTTTTGGCAAGAGCGAGGGATTGTCAAAGGCCGGGCCAGAGCAATTAAAACTGATTTTTGAAAGAATGAATACAGCATAATGATTTATTTGTTAAATTTAATCTTTAGCAAAATGCTTGAATCAACGTTTAGGGGTACCATTATTTAATTTTAGAAAAAACTTTTTATGCAAAAAGGAATTTTTACCACATTGTTTCTTACGATTTCTATACTGTTTGCGTTTTCAACAAAAGCACAGTTTAATCCAATTGTAACAGGCGGATTTAATCATGATGTAATTGCTGAAACTGGAACGAATGCTTTATCTACTACAACTGTAGCTTTAGATGGTGTGCCTGCATCAAATAATGTGATGTACACTCAATCGTTTAGAACGACCAATGGCTTTACTGGAGGAGGACTTCCAGATAATGGGATAATTGCTGATGCATCAGGAACGTATCAATTAAACAATTACGGAAACAGCAATGCATTGATCGTTCCTCGAAATCAAAATGGAGATCTTTTAATCAATACGCCTGCTAGTTATCGCGCGATTCGTTTATTGTGCTTATCAACTGAAGGGACTTCTTTAATCAATGTAAAATTATTTTTTACAGATGGTACTTCTACAAATGCGCTTACCAATGTTTCAGTAAATGACTGGTTTAATACTTCTGCAAATACGGTGCTGGCTGGCTTTGGAAGATGTACAAGAGTAGCAAACGCATCAAGTGCAAGTGCATTCCCAAACAACCCCAAATTATTTTATGTTGAAGTGAATTTAAATTGTGCCGATGCGCAAAAATCTTTACAGAAAATAAATTGCAGCAACGTTACCACAGCTGGTTCAAATGCACCTTTTCCAAATGCGGTATTTTTTGCGGTTTCTGGAAAAGTAAATACTATAAATATTACACCATCAATTACAAATGCTACTTGTTCATCACAAGGAAGTGCAACACTTGATGTAACCGGTTCTGCTGCTCCTTACACCGCATCTTGGAATACCAATCCTGTACAAAATGGATTAACTGCTTCTAACTTAGCGGCTGGAAATTATATCGCAACAGTAACTGACGCCAATTCATGTACATCTACTTTCAATGTTACGGTTACATCTACCAATAACCTTACTTTGACTGCACACGCAGATACGGCGATTTGTCTTGGTGCTTCGTTTCAAGCAAACACAATTAGTAATGCTACAAATTATATTTGGACACCTACAAATGGCGTGAGCAACCCAAACATTGCAAATCCAACTTTATCTCCAAATACAACTACAACGTATACTCTTACTGCTCGTTTGGGAACATGCGCTTTAACAAGAACTTTTACAGTAACGGTAAATGCACCAACCATCAGCAATAGAGCGGATACTTCCATTTGTAATGGCGTTTCTTTTATGCCAAATATTGTAAGTAATGGCACCAGTTTTTCTTGGACACCAACCACAGGCGTTAGTAACCCAAACATTGCAAACCCAATGCTATCTCCATCTGCAACTACACTTTACACGCTTACCGCAAATCTAGGTTTATGTAGTTCAGTAAGAATTTTTGAAGTGGCTGTTTTGCAATCTGTAGTTGTTGATGCTGGTTCTCCAGTGAGTATTTTAAGCGGCAGTTCAGCTCAACTTTTTGCAACAGGTTCGGCAGGTAATTATTTATGGACACCATCTTCCACTTTAAATGCAGCAAACATTTTAAATCCGGTTGCTTCACCAACTACAACTACACAATATACTTTAACGATCACCACAGCGGCTGGTTGTAAAAATAAAGACAGTGTAACAGTAACCGTTGTGCCATATTGCATTAAACCTTTAAATGCATTTTCGCCAAATGGTGATGGCATAAATGATGTATGGTTGGTAACAAATGACAATTGCACAATCAATATCAGGGCTTCTGTATACAACAGATACGGAAGCGAAGTGTACAAATCTGCAAACTATCAAAATGATTGGAACGGAACTTATAAAGGGAAGCCTTTACCAGATGGTACTTACTATTACGTTTTGGAATACACACTTCTAACAAGAACAAAAATAACATTGAAGGGGAATGTGACGTTGGTGAGGTAGAAGAGGTTTGGTGTTTGGCGTTTGGCGTTTGGTGTTTGGTGTTTGGTGTTTGGCGTTTGGCGTTTGGCGTTTGGCGTTTGGCGTTTGGCGTTTGGCGTTTGGCGTTTGGCGTTTGAAGCCCCCACCCCATCACTTTCCCCGAAAGGTGAAGGGAGGTTGACAACGTATGTTTCAAGATATTCAATTGGTTTAAGAAGTCAAAAATGGAAAATTCTTTCAACCTTTTGAACTAATTGAACTTATTGAACCTTTAAACCAGCGCAGCGATTTAAACCTTTTCTTATCCAACATCAATCAAAAAATAAACTATAACCCACAAAAAAGATACTTACTACAAATAGAGCTAGCATAATCACTATGCCAATATAATCCAGTTTTGAAAACCCAATTTTTGAGTTTTTCTTTCTAGACCTGTTATTTGTAAAAAGATGCAACATGATAAAGTAAATTCTAATTAATTATTTATAAGGTTTGGGATATAAAATCAAAGCAGAACGAATTTTTCCTTGAGTGTTTTTAAATTATTTTTCTGAAATTAATACAAGGTTATACTAAGGATTTTTCTTTAGCAAATAATTGGGATGAAAGGGCGGAAGTCTGGGGGGAAGGGGGAAAACAATTAGGTTTTTGAGGATTAAGACGTCTGAGAAGTTTGTGAGGTTTCAGACGTTGGAAGCGTATTTCAAATATTTACTACATTTTCGTTTCAAAAAAATCATGCATGTGTGTATTTGCGTGTTACGTAAGGACGCAATGGGATTGAAACATAAAGAAAAGGCCACGAAGTTTAAATGCTTGCAGCATTTTTTTGACACACAAAGTCTCAAAGGCACGAAGTTTTTTTGTTTCACGCAAAGCTCGCAAAGGAGCAAGGACGCAAAGGGAGAAAGAATTGAAACACAAAGTCACGAAGGCTCAAAGTCACGAAGTTTTTTGTAAAAAAAAATAAGCTAATAAATGGAAAATACTTCCAACCTTAAACTATTAAACATTAAACCAGCGGAGCGATTTAAACTTTATTTGTTTCACGCAAAGCTCGCAAAGGAGCAAAGACTCAAAGGGATTGAAACACAAAGACAGGCGAGTAGACAAAATTTTTTATAAGCCAAAGATGCAATAATTGAAAAATCCTAACCTTTTGAACCTTTCTTTCATGGAAAAAACTCCCAACCTCTGAAACCTCTCAAACGTCTCAAACCTTCTCTTCCCAAAAAAAAAACAGCCTGCTCAAATGAATGAACAGGCCGCTTTTATTTAATCAACAAACCATCAAAATTTATTACGGTCTAGCATAAAATAAGAATAACGTGCTATTGTTATCTATCAATTGTAAGTCAAATACATCGGTTGAGCCATCGCCATTACAATCGCTAGCATCGTAGCCAAATAAGAAATTTGCAGCACCGTTCTCTGTAATTTGAGCATCAAATATATCTACTGTTCCATCCTGATTTACATCTCCACCAAACATCGCATACTTACCTACACTTATCAACTTCATTGGATCATTAAAGCCGTTTCCATAAGCAGAACTCATGCTTATACTAAAGTCGTAGTTGGTTGTTGATATTATCTTTACTGGTTGCGCGCTCCATGTTTCAATGCTGTTTCTATGTTTCAACGCTATATAATAATTGTTGTCTAATGTTTCACCAGGCAACACTGCTGTTAACGTGCCATCTTTATGTAATACCGTTTTTACGCTGTAATCTGGTGTTGCTGAAGATAAATTTGCAACGCTCCATAAGTTTACTTCTATGCTATCTGTTTCTGTATCATTCGTGCTTATTCCCATATCGTATAAGTTAGAACGCATTATTCCATTTTCAGTATAGAATCCTTCTAAGAACGCAGTTACATTTAGCGTAGCTGTACATATATTTGATGTTATTGTCAGATTCAGAATACTTCTAGCACAACCAGCTCCAGATGTATAGACTCCGCTGTTGGTGTACGTTTGACCATTCACTGACCATGTATAACTATCACATGTACTCGCAGTTATCGTATTGCCTGAGCCTGCAGTAATGGTTAGATTCAGAATATTTGTAGCACAACCACTTACGGATGTATAGACTCCGCTGTTGGTGTACGTTTGACCATTCACTGCCCATGTATAACTATCACATGCACTCACAGTTGCGGTATTGCTTGTAACAGTTGTGATGGTTAGATTCAGAATATTTGTAGCACAACCAGCTCCAGCTATATATGTATAGATTCCGCTGTTGGTGTACGTTTGACCATTCACTGCCCATGTATAAGTTTCGCACGAAGTTATAGTATCATTTGTGCTTGGTGTGCTTGGTGCAATGGTCAGGTTTAGAATTTCTGTAAAAGAACAAACGGTATACGTGTATGCTCCGCTAGCAGTATATGTTTGACCATTTACTGGCCAGGTATAACTTCCACAGACTGTTCTGCTTGAACTTACAGTGGCACTTATGTTGTTACGTAAAGTAAGATTCAGCACACTTGTACGGCAACCATTTGGATAAGTGTAGATACCACTCGAATAATAAACTGTATTATTCACTGGCCAAGTGTACCCGTAAATAGCCAGATCATTATCACAAATAATTAAAGTTGTTGTATCTATTCCGCTTGGTGTGACAGTTAGGTTTAGAATATTTGTAGCACAACCGTTTACTGCTGTGTAGCTTCCGCTGTTGGTGTAGGTTTGGCCATTAGCAGCCCAAGTATAACTATCACAAACATTTAAAGTAGATGTATTACTTGTGGACGTCGAGATTGTGAGATACAATGTTACAATATTATAACATACGCCTTCGTCGAATATTAATGCAGTATAAGTGCCGCTTGAATTGTATTGAACGCCATTCCAGATGTAAGAATCACAAGCGTTTATCGTTTCATTAGAATATGTTGGCGGACATGAGTATGTCATCGTCAAATCCAAAATTACAGTTGAATCACAACCAAGCACATTTGTTCCGATCCAATATTTCAACCCACTTGTTCTATAGGTTACTCCATTCCATGTGTATGCATCAATCCCAGAATCGGTAATAAGAACTACCGCACTTGGTTGATTAATCACCACATGTGCTGTTACAATACTATCTGCTCCAATGATGTTGTTATAGGTATGAACATAATCACCAGATTCTGTAACAACAACTCCCCATGGCAGCGTATAACTTTCACATGAAGTAGTATCGAATGAGCTAAATACAGGTTGACATTGATTTACGGTTACTACCACCTCATCTGTACAAGTTTTTGCTTCTCCTGAAATGGTACAACTATACGTAGTTGTTTGCGTAGGGTTGACCGTAATTTGAGGCGTGGTCTCTCCAGTACTCCACTGGTAGCTAGGTTGAATAATCGCCGATGCAAGTCCGCTATTAATTGGTAAATCATACACAAAAGAACCTTTATCCATCACCTCTTCGCCTATTTGATAATAATTACTCCAGTTAATATCAAAGTCAGGCTCCATAGGATTAAAATTTTCAAAAAGCTCTAAGGCTGCATACACTTTAAATGATTGATTGTATTTGTTACTGGTAAAGATTCGGATGCTATCTAATGAATAGGGCATCCCTAAATCTAAAATAATATAAAAAGGGGTGGTGCTACACGTTTCATAATTTTGTAAATTACTTATACAATCTTCCTCCCCCATAGTATAAATGTTCCCATAATTAAAATCATACTTATAAGCATTACTAATGAACGCTGTATTATCATCGCCGTCTTGTGTTAGCCTTTGAAAATCAGTTCCAGGGCTTGAAAAATAATTCGGATAATATGCGCTTAATGATAGATTTTCTCCATTTTTAAATGCCTGAATTTCTCCCAAAATCATTCTCATGCCATTCCTATTGACCTCATTTACAAACTCTGTTGAATCTGAATAAGTTGCCTTAAAAATGATATACTGAATCGGTGGCGTTGTAACATCCCTAGTTTGGGTAGTTAAAACAAGAGACCTATTATCACAAATAGTTGTGTCACGATTGGTTATATAACTTATTACAGGAACAACTTTAGTGCCAACGTTGGAGCAACCAAATTGGTCTGTTCCGATCACTGAATAGGTAGAATTTCCTTGTGGATTCACTACGTGTACATTGCCCGTACCATTGTCATTCCACAAGTAAGTCTGTGCTCCATAAGCCGTTAATGTAACCGCATCATTTACGCAATTTTGAGAGGTGGGAGACTCAATACTTACGTTAGGCAATGCATGTACTGTAATGGTGCCAGTAGCTTTATACGGATAAGCAGCAGGTGCTGTAAGCCTGTATTTTGTATAATATACATCAAGTAAATTGGCTACTTCATCTCGTTCAATGCCAGACAATTCTTTATTAAATACAACCATGCCTGTAAATAAGTATCTGTATCTTTCGAAGTCCCAACCATTGCTCTGTCCAATTTGATTCATTTGAGACATGGCATCATTCAGTAATCCTGTACCTGAATTATAGTAGTTATAAACCAAACTTGCATCAATTGATGAATCGGATTGAGCATCTGCCACCTTGAAAAAGGTTCTTTGAATATCAGTTTCAACATTACCGTAATTTGCGCGAGGATCCAATCCCACTGCTGTTGTATAAGGTGCAGAATAAACTCTTGAATTCAATAACATACCTGCATTACCATAGGAAAAAAAGGATAGTCTAGGTAAAACGGGGAACCGCTCTGTGTTGTTCAAACTTGAATACTCATAATCTATATTGAGAAAAGGATAGTTGCTAACCAGATTACCATTGGAATCAATGCTTGGCTCCGGAGCAACAAAATCTGCCCCATTTCCTGATTGATCATACAATTTGATACAGCGTGATGGTCTAAGACTTTCTACTATTTCATTTTGCCAAGTATTGATGGCCGCTGTATCCAAATCTTCTCCAACAAATCCGAAATCTCGGATAGCGCCATCATTTCTAAGCAATCTAATTGCAGGCCCTCTGTATTCTTTCACCAATTTTCTTAAGCCCAATGCTACTTTTATATTCGGATACAAACGATCCAGCACATTGTAAGAAGTATCGATTGGCTTGATAACATAATTATACGTTCCTGGTTTTTGAGGAGTTCCACTAATGGTAAAAATACCATTGGTAAAAGACCCGGTTACGCCGGTAGGAAGTCCCAATGCTACAGCTCCATCGCCTCCATTTTGAACGCTAAACTGAACAGGGGTAATTGCCGTATTATGACACACCGATTGAGTTGTAGAACCAGATGAAACTGCTATTGTTGGATTTTGTTTGATTACAATTGTTCCGGTATAAAAATTAACCCCACAAGTTCCGTTTACGGTAACCGTGTATTTAAAAGTACCTGCAGCAGTTGGCGTTCCGGTAATTTCATACGATTTTCTAGGCAAGCCATCGGATACATGTGAATGTGTAGACATCACAGCAGTAACACCTGCGGGCAATCCTGTCGTAGTTATTGAATTAACATCTTCGCCCATTCCAAAAACAATTGGGCTGATTGAACTACCCAAATTTTTCAGCTGAGAAGAGTCCCCAATATCGAAAATATTTACTAGAGGTAAAGAGGTATACTGCGACCTGCATGATTTATCGAAATCCTTGTTGGATGCAAGCTCCAATTTAGAAGAAGAAACGATAATTGTATTTGAACGAACCCGCGTAAGGCCGCCGTACCCTGGCGCGCCTCTGTTATCTGAAATGGTATAATCAAATCTTCCTGATTGTGTTGGTGTTCCTTCTATAATGATGGATATAGGAGTCGTTTGATTGTTCCTATCTACAGAAAGTCGATATACTGACTTGTATACACGTTTAGAAATATTACATAAAACAATGGACGAATTCGAATCAAGTTCTTGACTGTTAATCCTAGTTGCCCCTCTAACAGATACCCCATTTGGCAAACCTCGCACATCAATATAATCTACAAATTTAATTTGACTAGCTTTATAAACAACAGGAGTAATAGCACCATTCAAACAAATTTGTTGAGAAGTAGTCGCACTATTAGAGATTAATTCATACGTATATAAAGAATCAAGTCTTACAACACCATTAATGGTTGGTGCGCCACAATGCGCATTGGAAGTAATGGTGAAATTGTAATATCCAGGCAAGTCATTCGGAGAACCGTTTAAATCGACTCCAACAATGCCATAGTTTCCTACCCTAGACTGCGCAATTAATCCACTCGGCAAACCAACAGCCATAGGAGCTGCTGTAAGATTTCCATTTATAGCATTTTGGATATTGAAGTCAAGATAAAATCTGGAAAAGCTGCCATTCAATACATTTAAGGTATCAGATAATGTATTCGATACTGTATTTCCCGAAGCTACAATTATGGTACCTGTTTTAGTAATGCTACCACAATTCCCTTGTTGATAAACCGTAAATGTATAGTCAAAATTGCCATCTTCAATAGGTGAACCACTAATCGTTAAAGTCTGGTTGCTCCAATTTACAGTAAGTCCTCGTGGCAATCCCGTAACGCTGTAATCAATTGCAGATAACGACTGATACGTTATGGGTACTATGGGTGATTGAATACATACGAATTGCATGGTAGTTGATGAAGCAGAAGTCAAACTAATTGCTGAAGCATTGTCCAATATAGTAATAACCCCTCCGATAGAATCCCTATTGCAAGCACCGTTTACATATAATTTATATGGTCGTTCACCTGAACCGATAACACTACCATTGAACGAAGCCTGATTCTGCGTAAATGCGGTATTGATTCCATTTTGGAAACCATAAACGTAAAAAGAGGTTATAGGATTCGTACTATTCGTTTTGAAAACGATAGGATTTATAAATGATCCTGAACAGACTGTTTGCGAACTCATGCCAGAGAAAAGAGATAGCGTATCTCTTCCCAACACTTCAATAACATTTTCCAAACTAGGTCCATTACTAAGTGAAATAACAAAAGTAAATACCCCAGTTTGCGTTGGCGTTCCAGAAATTGTTAATGAATCTGATGTCCAAGAAGCTGTTAATCCTGCAGGCAATCCGGTAACGGTTGTTTGCCCGTCATTTAAAGTTGGAGATGCAAATGTCCAAATTTTATTCGTGATGGTTGACCCTACACAAGCATATCGATTGTACGGTGTGGTGTAAGTAGGTGTATTTGTACCTACTCCGAATACACCGATAGTACCTGAACCTGCCACCCAACTCTCTCCACAAACATCCGTTAGATAAATGTCATAATTGTAGTTACGACCAAAGGTTGTAGGTGTGCCACTGATGGTTAATTGATTATTATTCCAGCTGGCTACGACACCGGGAGGTAATCCAACAACAGATGCTTCTAAAGGATTTGCATTTGTAATAACATATCGTATTGTATCAATGGGGATGCCCGAAAGTGCATTTGGTTGATAACTCGAGCCCTGGGTAAGCGTCAACGAAGAACGTAAATGGGTGATAACCCCTGAATCTATTGCTATACCGCATCCAGCATTGGTTGGAACGGATACATAATAACGGAATACCCCTTCTACACTAGGTGTACCTGAAATAACCAACGCCTTGTTGATGGACTGAGAACGCCCAACCAAATCATTATATGAATAAGTATTCAAGAAACTGGCGGTTACTCCGCTAGGCAATCCGGAAACTACCAAACTATCGCCATTGATTACACGGTATATGATTGGTCGCATAGCCCAATTTTGGCTTCTGCATAATTTTTGAGATTTAGACCAATTAAATTCATACAGTGATGTGTTATCGGATGGGTTAATATATTCAATTTTGGATTTAGCCGGCATGTAAAGTGATCCTGTAAGCATGGATGCAGGAACAAAACATCCCTGTTCATTTTGTAAAGATGTTACTCGAATGGTTGAACCAGGTGAGTAGTAAACAGGTATATCTAAAATATTTGAACTAGAGCTAAAACTAAAACTATAGCCATTGCTTAAAGAACCTCTCCATGAATCAGACCCACTTAAAGTGAGACGAACCGTTACCGGGCTGTCTATATTTGCTCCGCAATCCCAGGCCGGTGCACTCAAAGAGACTGATGGTACTGGTAAAATATTTACGATGGCAGATCCGGAAAGATCTGATGGCAAGGACGAACATACTCCATCTGTCACTCTGGTGATCGTGTAATTAGTAGTAATAGTGGGTGAAACGGATATTGTCAGTGGATTTGAGCCAGGATTTTTTAATGATGTGCCATCGCTCAAAAATATAGAATCAATACTAAAATAATTGCTAGTACGTAAAAGAGAAAGTAAGGTAGGTGTGGATGTCAATTGGCAAATACTTGCCCCTCCGGATAATATAGCAGAGGGTCTTGGTCTTACAGTTAAGTTTAACCGATAAGTTAAACCATTATCATTATATGTGTAGTTTCCTGTTTGCGAAT
Organism: Chitinophagaceae bacterium; assembly: GCA_009885535.1. Lineage (GTDB taxonomy): Bacteria > Bacteroidota > Bacteroidia > Chitinophagales > Chitinophagaceae > Ferruginibacter. The sequence continues at coordinate 23,827 of VFKL01000160.1, forward strand.
AATCTAATTGATTCGCGCTCCATGTATAGGTTTGTCCCTGACAAATGGTTGCCACAATATCTGTAAGCGATGTAGGAACAACCGTTAAAACAAGGGTATCGATATTACAATTGTTTGTACGATAATAAGTTCCGGCTTGTTGATAATATTGACCAGAATTTGACCAATAGTATCTGCCGCCGGATCTGATATCGGCATACGTTATTGAACGTTCAGGTGAATTAACCGTCAATTTACTACTTGCAGATGCAAAGGTTTTGATTATTTGTGTTTGGTATAAGGGATCATAGCAGGTTTGAATTACTACAAGATCGTAATTACCAGAATCTGATTGATTGGGCATTAAAATCTGTATCTGTTGCGTATTCGTACCAATGATTCTTCTACCTCCGCCAAAATCCTGATCAGTTATGGCCACGCCATTTTTTCTCCATTGATAGCGTGTTTGAGACACATAACCTTGGGAAGCACCTATAGGATATCCATTATTGATATAAGCCTGAGAAGAAACTTCTGCATTGTCGTAACCATTACCTGCACAAACTACACCAAAACTGGTAGGTTGAGATGTACAGGAGCTTGGCATAAAATATTTCAACGTAATAGGAGAAGCAGATGGTAGCGTTATCATGGATTTAATGGTACTGTCACTACCCAACAAACAAGTTCCTGTTACATCTACTGTATACACTGCATCTGTAGGATTGGGAATTGTCAAAGCAAAAGTTCCTTGTCCACTATACTGAGAAGCAGAGAACTCATTAACATTTCTGTAATTTGCTTTCCATACATAATTCAAGTTATTACCTTCTGCAAGAACGCTCAAGGTTTGTGCTTCTCCTAAAAATGTTGCAAGTGGTCTAACCGGTTCTGTAATAATGGTTGAATTGGATTCTATTTTTAGGAATGTTTTCCCTGAACTAATTTTGCAACCTCCCTGATTAAGTGGATATTTCAGATTCAATTCATAATATCCGGAGTCTGCAAATGTAGGGTTTGCTATGGTTAAGTTGCGTGTTGTACTGGTATACCGACTACTATTCGGTAAATCAATACCGTCTTTTTGCCATTGATAGATCAGGTCGGTATTCGATGAAGTACCCGCCGTTGTAAGTGTTGTACTAGAGGCTTTATTACATACCAAAGAAGGAACAACCACTCGGGCATTAATACTATCGCTGGGCTCACCGTTATATTGCAATTGAATAATTCTGTTAACATAGCTATTACAACGATCAGCTATGGAATACTGATAATTGCCGCCACTTATGTTATTATTGACCCATATTTTAAAGTCTACATTATCTCCATTGTAGGTAGTTTTCATTTCATTACTGATGCCACCATTCATCCATTGAAATCTCAGGCTGTCTCCGGGCTCAGTTTTTACACTAATGGTAATGAGATTAGAATCCTTTCTGCAAAAGTAAAATTTATAATTATTATCAGTTAATATTTTTGGCACAGGATTACTCGTTACAGTGGCTTGATTTGAAAAGACATCGCCATCTGGACCTGAAACCACCGCATCATAAATCCCTTCAGTTTCTGCATTTACTTCAACCATCAACATTGACGAAGTTAAATACTGACTAGGCGGAAATAGCCCATAATAATTAGTTATTTGATTTCTAGGACTATTCACATCTATTGGCACTCCATTTCGCCTCCATTGATAAGATAGATTAGCACCTCTAGCTTCTACTGAAAGGGAAATAACTTGACCTGGACATGTATAGTCAGGGCTTACTGGCTGTTGTATAATGCTACTGGGTATTCTGTTAAATCTTACAACATAAGGTCGGGAAGTGTCTGGCACACAACTTCCATTATTCACAATAACATCATAGGTTCCTTCTGTGATATCATAATTTCCTTGTTTTATAAACAGTTCATAATAAGTTTCTTCTTGTGAGCCCGACGTTACTTGATATTTGTAATTCCAATAAATATTTTCGTTATTAAAAACATTATCCGGAATAGGTATCCCATTTTTTCTCCAAATAAATCTTGGACTTTTTGCAGTAACCTTAACACGCAACATCATGAAATAGACGAAAGGAGACCTGTATGGAGTTTGTAAATATTCTCCAGTTAACTCTTGTGTAATTTGAGGATTTTTAAAGACGAGTAATTTACTATATGCCAGATCATATTCAGGGCAATCTGCAGAAGTAACAGACAAAAAGTAATTTCCCTCATTACTTTGTGTTGGATTAGTAATAACCAAGGTGCTTGGATTCAAGTAGCTAAATTGTGTTCCCGTTAATGGCCCATTTCTGTCGCTCCACAAATATGATAAATTTGCTCCAATAACCGGATGTGGAAATATTATGCTCCCACTTCCCTCACAAAAAGCAGTATCTATTATATCTTTTGATCCAAGAATTTTTACAAAGTTCAACTTTACAGGTACGGCATTCGAATACGTGGGACAAAAAGTATTTGACACTACTATATCATAATCTCCAGTATCCGACAAAACAATATTGGTTAATCGGAGTGTGTTCGTTGTTGATCCTACTATATACGATCCAGTGTCCTTGATAGATACCCCGTCTTTTCTCCACTGATAGGTAAGAGCAGTACTACCTGTGCTTGCTACAGCTACTGATATCGTGTGTAAGCTGTTTTTTTCGCAGGCCAAGCTTGGAGCTTGTGGCTGAGCTGTAATTTGAGGCCCATAAAGCATGACAAATGACTTAGTTGCAGAAAGAATTGAACAGTCATTATTGGAAATGACCGCATCATAAGCGCCATTGCCGAAAAAAGAGGACGGATTGATGATGGTCATTTGATTGGTTTTTGCTCCTGTAATAAATGATCCATTTAAATAACCATCTACAAGAGGAACACCATCTTTTCTCCATTGATACCTCAAATTTGTGCCGGTAGCTTCAACTTGGAAACTTTGCAAATCAGCTGTATTGCAAATACTATCAGAGCAGGAAGTTTGCTTTGTAATAGTTGGGCCAATAGCGGTTTTTAAGTACATCACTGCTGTTGAGCTTCCGCAGGCATTGCCTATCGTAATTACATAGCGTGTTAATGCTATAATCTGGGATGTGGTTCCGGATATGATTCCTGCACTATTAATACTTAAACCAGATGGCAAAGCTGGAGTGATACTGGCGCTTGTAATCGCAGAATTATTTATATGCGATTGGAAAGTAGGGACAATTGGGGCAATTGGATAATCAATAGCCACTGTTTGGATGATATTATATGACACAATTGGTGTCTCACTTATGGCGACAGCACCCGAAAAATTACTATTATCGTACGATTTGTATTGAGCCTGGCCTAAAATAGGAAACAGTAACACAAAAAATAAAAAAGTAACTACACATGTACATTGACTTTTTTTTGTTGATTTTTTGCTTCTTAAAACTTGAATATGATGCATTTGATTAAATTTATTTTTTGAAATCACTCACTCTATTTAGCACTAAAAGAATTATTTATGGCTAGTTGATTATTTTAGGATTTTTTATTATAGTTTCTTACACCGAATAGACACGCCTACTCTTTTATCATCAATCACCGTTTCTTTTGTCCCATCATAAGTATACCATAATCGCAACCAAGCTGTTTTTGTCCACTCTTCATCGGCTGTCCACCAATAAGCATATTTGTCATAAAATTTACCCTCCTTATTTCTAAACCCTACGCCATCCACACCGGTAAATCCCGATGCTGATTCAATCTCAGATACTGTAGGAATTTTCCAGCCTGGAGGAGCAATTCCTCTTGGATCATTTAAGGCATACCAATTATATAGTAACCCCTTTGATGCCACCTGAGATGGATCATTGTTTGGATAACAATACGCACCCGTTTTTAAATTAGCCCAGGTTGATTCGCTGTTAACCAATGGTATAGGATCCCCATTGTTGTATTTAATAACGCTCAGGTTTTCACTCATCCATACGCCATTTCCATAGGTAACAGAAGGGACTACCTGACAGAAAAGATAAAAAGTCCCTGCTTCGGCTGAAACGAAATTCAATGTTTTTGCAGTGGCATTGGCAATAGGAGTTGCGTTCATGTAGGAGTTAGTGGTATTTTTAAACCACTGGTATCTGGGTGTACTACCAGCAGGCCCTGTGCCATCTACTGTAAGAGTAGTAGCTGTTCCATTCTTGCAAGCAACTCTGGTTAAAGTTGATGGCTGTACCGTTATGACGGTTTGAGCTTTCACTTCTATACTTGTCAGTAAAAATGACAACAGCAAAATCGATAGTACTCTCATTGATTTTATTTTATTTTTTTGCATAAGTATGTTTTCAGTATTATTACTTTACGTTTAATTTCAAAAAGTCAACCATTTGTTCATAAGTGAACTTTTTAGCCATGAATCTTTTGTTTTTATCCAGCACAAAAAAAGATGGATAATACCACACATCGTAAATCTCTGGATATCCCTTTTTTCCAGCCTTTATCCGATTTCGATTTTCCTCTTGTGTATTGTACACATTTGTCCAGTCTTGCAATTGATGCTGCGCTATATAGTTGGTCCAATCCCCTATGTTACCGTCACTTTCCGACCCAAAGGCAAATATGGAAATGCCTTTGCGTTTCCATTGAGTGCGGTACATCGAATCCAGTTTGGGTAAGGTTTCTCTGCAATGTGAGCAGGTAGGATCCCAAAAAGCCAAAATGGTATAATTGGATTTTATGTTGTACAAAGAAGTTGCCTGACCTTGAAGATTAGGCAGTTGAATATCTTCAGCCGGACTACCAATCATTTTGCCCATTAAATAATAGGCCTTCTCTGAAATCATTTGCCTTTGGCTTTCCGACAACCAACTGTATTTTTTAGGAGCAATATGTTTTTCAAAAAGATGAATAAATACCGAATCATTCCAATGGTAGGTGTGATTTGTACTGGCTTCTATAAAATCTTCCATCATCAGTCGTGTCATATCATCACTTGCAGCTGCATAAGACAACATCCAATCCATCTTCTTTATAATCGTGTCCGTTTTATAGCTCACAACATCTTTGTAATATTTTTTTAGTTTAGGCAGAAAAAATGGTGTGTGGGCCAATCGCGTGTCCCAAAATTTAATCCCATTCCAATATTGATCACTAATAAATTGTTTGGCGGCCATGCTATCCTCAAAATTATTTTGAACAAGCATGCTATCTGGTAAAATCGGCTCAAAAATAGATGGCATGATTACACTTAACAACGAAGCAGGATCTTTATCTATCAAGTCCTGTCTGTGTTTTATATAGGCAGTTTGTATTTTGTCGAGCAACAACTGGCATTTAATTTCTTCCACCGGGTCAGTGGTATTATCCAATTGTTGTGTTAGCTTTTGTTTTTCCGCTAGCGTTACAGAGATATATTTTCCAAATTCAAACCATTCGGTATTGATGTTCGATCCCACGTAATTGATTTGAGGATTTTGCTGATTTGAAAAATCCAATGAAACAGAAAAGAATGGATTATCGTCTACGAAAAAATCAAAGATTCTCCTCCCTTGTTCGTTAGAAACAACATATACCCCCTGCTGCAATTTTTTGGTGCCTGTAAAAACTACTTCATTTGTAACAGAATTAATTGTTGATGTATCAATTAATAAGAGTGCATTACCAAAATAAGACTCCAGAAACAATTTGTTGTGAGTAGAAGGTTTTATAGCAATACTTATTTTATAAGCAATTGTGTCATGAGCAGATGCGGGACTTGAGGTTTGTCCTACAACAGTATAGCAAAACACCAAATGGATCAACATAATCATTGCTCTGATTCGGCATCTAATAAGATATTTAAAACATTTCGTCATCTAAAAATTGTATACGCTCTGTTTAATAATGGTTTAGGAGCTCTTTTTTAAAATGGATTAATATTTAGGTGTCCACTCTGGCCAAGCGCCATTAGTCTTTGGTCCGTACATATTATTTGCATCTTCAGAAACATTGGCATCTGTGTTAACATAATAATTACCGTCTGTACCAACACTTGCATTGGGCACGCCACTGCCATAAATGATAGTTGGCTTAGTAGGAAATGTCAAATTAAGGTCACCACAAAGGGGATGAGTGTATGAATCTACTAATGTTGCAATGCCGGTAGGATCAGCTAGTGCAAAGGTGGATAAAGCATCTTTGGCAAGTTCAAATGCAGTTGTTGCCTGCATTTCAGACAACATGGTGGTTGCGTAATATTGTTTGATAAAATCGGCCTCTACAGGATCATAATTTGCATTTATAATATCATTTATCTCCTGACTGGTAATTGCTGCAAAATTTTCTGATACAGTTTGCTTTAAATCTTGTACATCTTCCGCTGCTGTTTTTGCAATTTTCCTGTATTTCCTTAAACAATTAGCTTTATACTTCCGATTCGCAAAAATAATTTGTGCCGGAGTAGTTGCTCCAGACAAATCAGGTGGCCATGTCCATGGCATCAATTTATTTTTCATCCTTTTAACCATAGTCACCTGTTGCATCACTCCTTGGGGAGAAAATTGTTGATAGCTTTGTAAACCTTTGATAACTTTAATAAATTTGTTCCCCCATTTTGAAGTTGAACTGAATGTTTTACTTCCTATTTTGATACTGGTAGCCAATAAATTCCCTGAAGAAGTTACACTGGTGGTCATTCCTAAACTAACAATATTTGCAGCGACAACAAGAACACTATAAACCTGCCCAAAAGTTTCCGAGGCACAGGTTACACCATCTTTTGCACAACCCAAACCACAATTTGTCCATCCGTTGGGACAATTTTGGTAACAAGTACCAATTGCTCCGTAATATCCGGAGGGGCAAGGTCTGTAACAATATCCTAACGGATTTGAAAGATCTCTTACGTATCCCTCAGGGCACAAATGTCCATGACCAGGATTAGGAATAGTATTTCTAGGATATACAAGGGAATCGGCAAAACAAGTAAGCCCAACATTGTGAAATCCATGTTTACAATTCGGCTCACAGGTAGTAATTCCAATAGTTTTATGATATCCAGCAGGGCATGTAGCATAATCAACACTTAGACTATTTGCATCTCGTGCACAGAATTCTCCTATATTAGTATAACCAGGATAACCAGCACAATCGTTGTAGCATCTACCAGCAACACCTTTAAAATACCCGGCAGGGCAAGTTGCACTACTAAGCCCATTGGGAAGCGTATAAACTGTACGCCAGTTGTAACAAGTGAGCCCCATATTTTTATAGCCAGCAGGACAATCTGCTAATCGTGAAGGTGCTTCAAAAGAAGAATAGACACGATGGCATCCGAGAAGTACAGTATTAACATAACCGTTTGGGCAATCGGCCAACAAGACAGGTGCTGAATACGCGCCCCCTTCTCTCCAGCAAACACCTATATCTGTATATCCTATCGGGCAGGGTTCATAGCAAACTAGACCCACTTCTGAATAACCAGTTGGACAATGAGCGAAGCAAAGTCCGCCACTTTCAACTTCCCCTGATGGACAATCGTTAGTTGCTGTGGTGTAGCCTGGTGGTCTTGGAATTTCAGTCTTGTAACAATACCCAATCTTTTTATTTTTAACAGAACTAGATATCCATTTTTCTACTTCCATCAAATTCGGGATAAATGGGTCATCTACATAAACGGTATCTCCTGCAGATGCTGTGGTTTGTGCCTGGGATGTATTAGGCAAAAGACTAAGCGAAACGCAAAGAATCATTAAGTAAAAAACTAAAGTCAATTTATTCATCATAGTGAGTCTATTTTAATCTGGGCACAATGTTAATAATAATAAAAAATTAAAACAAAAAAATGGGGTGAAAGGGGTGAAGTTTGGGGTGAAGGGGGAAAACGAAGATGTTTGAGAGGTTTTTGAGGTTTGAGAAGTTTGAGAGGTTGGAAGTATTTTCCAGTTTAGAGCAGGTTCAATAAGTTCAATTTGTTCGATGAGTTCAAGAGGTTATTTGAGCTTCAAATTGGAACGGAATTTTATTCAGAATCTGAAGATTGTTTGGCGTTTGGGGTTTGGGGTTTGAGGTTTGAGGTTTGGTGTTTGTTGTTTGGATTGGCATTTATAGTCAATGCCGTTTCATTGCTGGAAATTATTGCTGGAGAATTGCTGACAACCCTTATTTTGTAACCAGAGCCACTTAATCCGTAAGGAATTGTTGCAGTAAAGGTACCTGATACGTTAGAAGTCAGAGACGCCAACACAACAGGTGTAGTAAACGAACCTGACGAATTACTCAGCTGGGCATAAAAGGTATTGAATGAAAACGTTCCCGTAACGGTGTACGGAATACTGATGGTAGCTCCGGCACAAATGGGCGAAGTTACATTTCCTGTTGTAATCGTTTGTGCAATACCGGTAGTTAAAATCATTACCAGCATGGTCAGCAATAAAATACTTTTTTTCATCTTTATTTTGTTTTACTTATTTACGTATTTGAAACCTCTTAAACTTCTTAAACCTCACAAACTTCTCAAACCTCACAAACCTCAAAAACCTCTCAAACCTACTCCACCTCTTTAACCTCTTTCTCACTCACCGTTGGCGGCATCTCCCCATTTTTAATTTTATCAATCACCAGCGCTGCAATTTTTTGTGCAGCTGCTTCAGATTTAAATCCTTTATTTCCTGGCATCCCAGGTATCGTGGGTATCGTGGGTTGATGTATCATTAATTTTCCATCCGCTAATATGTCGTATCCGAAAGTTTTTTCGGCAGCAGGAATAATTTTGTAAGAGAAATTACTGTTGGCAAATTGAGATGCCGAAGGAAATGTTGCTTGCGTATTATTTTTAGATGCTTGCTGTGCAAATGAAATATTCACAACAAACATTAAACATGTGATGAAGAAAAGTAGATTTTTTTGCAACATAAAATATTTTGAAAAAGGTGTTCTTTCTTAAATTATGTGCAAGGATAATTTGTAAAATTTTCTTTTGCAAAAAAATGGGGTGAAAGGGGTGAAGTTTGGGGTGAAGGGGGTTGGAAGGAGAGGTTTTTGAGGTTTTTGAGGTTTGAGAAGTTTGGGAGGTTTGGGAGGTTTTTGAGGTTTGAGAGGTTTGAGAGGTTTGGGAGGTTGGAAGTATTTTCCAGTTTTGAGCAGGTTCAAAAAGTTCAATTTGTTCAATGAGTTCAAGAGGTTATTTGAGTTTCAAATTGGAACGAAATTTTATCCAGAATCTGAAGATTGTTTGGGGTTTGTTGTTTGGTGTTTGGTGTTTGGCGTTTGGCGTTTGGCGTTTGGCGTTTGGTGGCGTTTGGTGGCGTTTGGTGGCGTTTGGTGTTTGGCGTTGAATTTCCGTCTAGATTCAAAATCCATCAAATAAAAATGCATCCAACCTTTAAACCATTAAACTTTAAACCAGCGAAGCAATTTAAACCTTTTCCTTTCCAATCCGATTGTTGTTGGAACTGTCATCTGCTATCCAGCCTCTAGAATCAGCAAAGCAAAAAATCTTCCACATTATCTGGGTGAATCACTTGAAAGCTTGCTCCGGTGTATGTATTTAAAAAAAGTTTGGGAAATTTATGTTTGGCGTTAATATTCCACTTGAATTCATAAGATTTTATGCTGCCGTCTTCCTCTTCAACATAATCAATTTCAGCCTGTTCCTTTGTTCGCCAATACCAACTATTCACCCATTTTTGATTGTATTCAAGCATTTTTTTTCTTTCCGACATCAGAAAATTCTCCCATAAAGCACCTATATCCTGTCTGCTTTCTATTATGTTGAAATTTGCGATCAAAGCATTTCTAATGCCGTTGTCATAAAAATAAATCTTTCTACTTTTTTTAAGCTCTGAGCGAAGATTTCTGCTAAAAGATCCCAATTTGAATATGATATAAGTTTGCTCCAAAACCGTAATGTATTTTTCAATGGTTTTAGCATCAAGTCCTGTTGTTTTAGATAACTCATTATAAGAAACCTGCGAACCTACCTGATATGCAAGTGCCTGCAACAATTTAATCAACCCCTCCGGTTTTTTTATCTGTTCCAAAAGAAGCACATCTTTATATAAATAACTGTCTGAAAGTTGCTTTAAAATTTCTTTTTCCACACCGATTTGGTTAACCACCTCTGGGTAAAAACCATAAATCAAACGATGAGGCAACAATCTTTTTTCTTGGAGCAATCCATGATGGGCAACCATTTCGCCAAACGAAAGTGGATACATTTTATATTCCCATTTGCGTCCTGTAAGCGGTTCATTGAGTTGATTTGCCAATTCAAATGCAGAACTGCCGGTGGCAATCAGTTGCACTTCAGGAATCTCATCTGTAATTAATTTCATCCGAAGGCCGATTTCTCTAATCCGCTGGGCTTCATCTAAAATAATGGTGCGCTTTTTGCCAAAAAAAACCTTTAACCTAGAAGAAGAACTGTTTTGAAATAAATCCTGCACATCTTTTTCATCACCATTCAACCACAAAACATCTTGGTTATCTGAAAATATTTTCTTTAATAAAGTTGTTTTACCAACCTGGCGGGCACCTAATAGTACAATTGCCTTTTGGGTATTAAGCTTGAGTTTGATTATTTTTTCAAGGGCTCTGTCTATCATAAAAAATAAAATATTGAGCTAAAATACAACTATTCGGGATTTGAATCCTAAAAAATAGCAACTATTCGGGATTTGAATCCCCCTAGGGTGAAGTTTTGACATCGTAAGGTTGCGGAAGAATTGAAACATGAGGCAGTCGCAAAGTCACGAAGTTTTTTTATAAAACAAATAAGCGACTAAATGGAAAATACTTCCGACCATTAAACCATTAGACTTTAAACCAGCGAAGCGACTTAACCCTAACTTGTTTCACGCAAAGTCTTAGAAGAATTGAAACACGAAGGCTCAAAGGCGCTAAGTCACGAAGTTTTTTTTATAAAACAAATAAGTGACTAAATGGAAAATACTTCCGACCATTAAACCATTAAACTTTGAACCAGCGAAGCGACTTAACCCACATTGCAGCTAACCACTCGAAGAACTCCATAAACATTGATCTTTAAAATTTTTGAGTGTTGTTTTGTGTACTACAGATTTTCGTTTTCGGAAGGGTTGAT
>VFKL01000018.1 GCA_009885535.1 Chitinophagaceae bacterium
ATGTTGAGCAAAAAGAAAATCGCGTTGATCGCCGCAAGGTACCGCCATAATTGCTCCTGTTCCATATCCAGCCAATACATATTCTGCAATCCAAATGGGGATTTGTTTTCCATTAAATGGATTTGTGGCAAACGCACCTGTAAAACACCCAGAGATCTGTTTTACTTCAGCCATACGTTCTCTGTCGCTTCTGCTTTTTACATAAGTCAGGTATTCGTTTATGCTTACCCGTTGTGCTTCAGTGGTAATTTGATTAACCAAATCATGTTCTGGTGCCAACACCAAGAAGTCTACCCCAAAAATGGTATCTGGTCTGGTAGTGTATACTTTTATTTTTTTGTTTTCATTGTTTTCTTCATGGCTTGTTTGATTTTTTCTAGTTTCCAATAATGTTGAAATCTTTGCTGTTACTTCTTCTATTTGATGCTCTACTTCATAGTTTGAAAACCGAATCAATTCATACCCTAAATCATTTAAATACGATGTACGGATTTCATCATATTGCTTTTGCTCCTCATCGTTATGATAATCACCATCAACTTCTATTAAAACTTGCTCATTTAAAAAAGCAAAATCAATAACAAATTCTTCAATAACATGTTGTCTTCTTACTTTGTGTCCAAGTTGTTGATTTCTCAATTCTTGCCACAACATATTTTCTGCTTCAGTATCTTTCTTCCTATTATCCTTAGCATATTCTTTCAGTTTTCTCCAAACTTCCGGACTTGTGGTACGAATTGTTTTTTGGCTCCCCTCTCTTTTAGGAGAGGGGTTGGGGGTGAGGTCAACTTCGGAATTGGAAGTGAGGTTTACTTCGAGTTTTGGGGTGAGGTCTATATGACTTTCCACTTCAAAATCCATTTCACATCCTTCACTTTTACCAATCCAATTGCGTTGCATTTCTTTCATTGAATCGCTGAAATCCACTGTATTTAAGCCTTCTAGCAATCTGTCTGCATAATCTGTAATGCGCAAATACCATTGACGCATTTTCTTTTTAATAACGGGATGACCGCCTCTTTCGCTAACGCCATTAATTACTTCGTCATTTGCCAATACCGTACCCAAAGCTTCGCACCAATTCACTTCTCCAAATGCAGAAAAAGCCAACCGATACTGCATTAAAATCTCTTGCTGTTTGTTTTTTGAAAAAGATTTCCATTCGTCAGCAGAAAAATTATCACCACCTGCTGTTTCAAACTGTTGAATCAATGTTTGAATGGATTCTGCTTTTTTAATTTGTGGATTAAACCAACTTTTAAACAATTGTAAAAATATCCATTGCGTCCAGCGATAATAATCAGGTTCACTGGTTCTAATTTCTCTGCTCCAATCGTAACAAAATCCAATTTTATCGAGTTGATCTTTAAAGGTGGCGATATTTTTTTGGGTTGTAGCTGCAGGGTGTTGTCCGGTTTCAATCGCATATTGCTCAGCTGGCAAACCAAAACTATCGAATCCCATAGGATGTAAAACGTTGAATCCTTTTAGGCGCTTATATCTGCTATAAATATCACTAGCAATATATCCCAAAGGATGACCAACATGCAAACCAGCACCACTTGGATAAGGAAACATATCCAACACATAAAACGGCGGTTTCGAAGAATCATTAGATACTTGATAAGTATTAGTGTCTTTCCAATTGCTTTGCCATTTTTTTTCAATCTCTATAAAATTATATTCCATCTTTTAAGTCTTAAATTATTTAAATCTTGGGAAACAAGTATCGTGCTGAAACTTTTTTAAACTATCGATTGAGCGTTTTTGATTCTGAATTTTTGTTTCAAAATTACTTTTAGCCAAAACGAATTATTTCTTTTAACAAAGTTTCAGTTTATGAAGTGCACAAAAATATAACAAAGCAGGTAAAAACCTTTATTTTTGTAAGGTTCTATTCATTAAACTTTGAAGAAAATTTATGGCACAATTTGGAAAATCATCTAACAAAAAAGGGAAACCTTCTTACGGATATGCAATTATAGGTATGGCTTTGGTGTTGTTTTTATTTGGAATTGTAGGTTGGTTTTTTCTAAACTTACGCAAAACCGGTGATTACTTTAAAGAAAACATCCAAGTGCATACTTATTTGAATAGAGATGCTCCTAAAAAAAGAATCGACAGTTTGGTAAAGTATATTGAAACCCTCCCCTACACCAACAAGGTTGAATACGTTACCAAAGAAAAAGCCATTGAAAAATGGAATACAGAAAATGATACGACTTGGAAAATGTTTTTAAAAAACAATCCTTTGCCTGAAAGTGTAGATTTTTATGTAAAAGCAAATTATGTTGAGGAAGATAGTTTAAACTTATTATCCAATCAATTACAATCTGCTTATCCCGGGGTAATTTCAGAATTTCAATTTCCGACAGAAACGGTTGCAAAAGTGAGCAACTATGTAAAAACAGGCGGCATTATATTTTTATTCGCTGCTGTTATTTTGACCATCTTGGTTGTTTTTTCAATTGATAATACCATTCGATTGGCGATGTATAGCAATCGTTTTTTAATAAAAACCATGCAAATGGTGGGCGCTACCCGAGGGTTTATTGCAAAACCAATAAATCAACGCGCTGTAATAAATGGTTTGATTGCATCTTTTATTGCCATTATTGCAGTGTGGGCTTCTGTTTTACTTATCGAAAGTTTTTTACCCGATTTTAAATTATTACACGACAATAGTGGACTTACCTATTTATTTTTAATCATTATTTTGTTGGGCATTTTAATTTCATTGGCCAGCACGTATAGGTCGGTAATAAAATATTTAAAAATGAAATTGGATGACCTTTATTAAGTAGAAATAAAATTTTGTTATCTTGCGAACACAAAAAGAAAATTATGGCTACAAATAACATAACAGAAACATCAGCTCCAAAAATTAATACCTCAAATCAAACTTTATTTGGTAAAGAAAATTACATGCTAATGCTTGCCGGATTGTTAATACTTGGTCTAGGATTTTTTTTAATGGCAGGTGGTAAAAGTAGTGATCCCAAAGTATTTAATACCAATGAAGTATATAGCACTACTCGAATCACAATTGCCCCCATTTTAATTGTTTTAGGATTTATTATTGAAATAATTGCGATAATGAAGAAACCCAAATCTATTTAATTGCTATAAAATATTTGCGAAGTTTTTGCTTCGCATTTTTTTTAAACTTATTCCACAGTGACAACCATTCAATCAATCATCATCGGCGTAGTAGAAGGGCTAACCGAATTTCTACCTATTTCATCAACTGCCCACATGCGCATTACCGAAAATTTATTGGGCATTTCTAATGATGATAAATTTTCAAAACTATTTACCATTGCTATTCAACTTGGCGCTATATTATCAGTTGTAGTTTTGTATTATAAAAAATTTCTCGCTTTTAAAAATTGGCAGTTTTATGCAAAGCTTATGATTGCGGTAGTTCCTGCACTTGTATTCGGAAAATTGTTCAGTGAAAAAATAGATTTAATGCTCGAAAAGCCAGTAATCATTGCGGCAATAATGATTGCAGGTGGCGTGTTGTTTTTGTTTATTGAAAATTTATTTAAAAATCCGACTATTAATAGCGAAGAAAAAATTGATTTTATCACGGCATTTAAAATTGGACTGTTTCAATGTCTTGCTATTTTGTTTCCTGGATTGAGCAGAAGCGCTTCTACCATTATTGGCGGAATGAGTTTAAAACTAACCCGTTCTACAGCAGCAGAATTTTCATTTTTTTTAGCTGTTCCTACTATGCTTGCAGCAACTGGCTATAAATTGTACAAGTTTATTGATGAAAATGGAGGTATTACTTCCGACCAAATGAAACAACTTGCTATTGGAAATGTGGTGGCTTTTGTTGTGGCTTTAATCGCGATTAAATTCTTTATTGGATTCTTACAAAAACATGGTTTCAAAATTTGGGGATACTACCGCATATTTGTTGGCTTGCTTTTATTGGGGTTAATATTTATGGGGGTTATTACAAATTAAACTATTGTTTATCACAGTTTAATACCGTGGGCTATTATTTTAAAAATAGCTTTTTATTGCATCAATTGCTATACATTAGCATCTACAAATTTTATCATTATGGAATATCGTCGTTTAGGAAAATCAGGACTACAAGTTAGCGCTTTATCTTTTGGCAGTTGGGTGAGTTTTAGTAAACAAATCAATGATAAGGTAGCGGATGAACTGATGGGCATTGCGTTTGACAATGGCATCAATTTTTTTGATAACGCGGAAATATATTCTCTTGGCGAAAGTGAAAAAATGATGGGCAGGGTTATCAAAAAGAAGAAATGGGATCGTTCTTCTTTTCTTGTTTCTTCAAAAGTATTTTGGGGTTGGCGCGGTAAAGAAAATAAACCCAATCAAATTGGACTGAGTCGCAAACATGTGATTGAGGCCTGTAATGAAGCGCTGGTAAGATTGCAAGTAGATTATCTGGATATTTATTTATGCCATCGACCTGATAAACAAGTGCCTATTTCGGAAACGGTTTTTGCCATGAACACGCTTATTCAACAAGGTAAAATTTTGTATTGGGGCACCAGCGAATGGAGTGGCGTTGAAATCATGGAAGCTCATCGCGTAGCGGCTGAATTTAAATTGATTGGACCAATAACCGAACAGCCTCAATACAATATGTTTGAACGCGAAAAAATTGAAAAAGAATATTTAGATGTATATAGAACAGTTGGATTAGGCACCACCATTTGGAGTCCGCTGGCTTCTGGTTTATTAAGTGGAAAATATAATGATGGCATTCCAAAAACAAGCCGATTTGCTTTGGAAGGTTTCGATTGGTTAAAAGACCGTTGGATGCTTGATGACAATCTTAAAAAAGTAAAAAAGATTTCAGAATTGGCGACTAAATTAGGTGTGTCTACAGCTTCATTATCTATTGCTTGGTGTATTAAAAATCCAAATGTTAGTACCGCTATATTAGGTGCAACCAAAAAACAACAACTGATTGAAAATTTAAAATCATTAGAAGTGGTGCCGATGCTTACACCAGAAATCATGGAAAAAATTGATGGCATCATGAAAAACAAACCAAAGCTTCCTGATTTTTGATTTAGGTTAGAAATGAATACCAGCGATACTTTTAAAGCATAATCAATGAATACATCAGAAGTAATTATTTATGGCATCCCCAATTGTGATAGCATTAAAAAAACCATTGATTGGCTAAATGAAAATAAAATCACATTCCATTTTCACAATTATAAAAAATCGGGAATTGAAAAAAATACATTGAAAAAATGGTGCAAACTTGTAGGATGGGAAATACTACTAAATACAAAAGGAACAACTTGGAAAAAAATTCAACCTGATTATCTTGATATAGAAATTGATGAAACAATTGCTATTGAAATTATGCTTCAAAATAACAGCATCATAAAAAGGCCTGTTATAAGTTTTGGAAATAAAATACACGTTGGCTTTAATGAATTGACGTTAACCCATTTTTTCAAATAAGGATAAATGTTCTACCCTTTCTCCCTTTAGCAACAAATGCGTTTTAAAGCCCATTTTTTGGGCAGTAATAATGTTGGGTTCAGAGTCATCTATAAAGAACGTTTCGCTCGCTTCAATGCCAGCATCCTTCAATACAAATTCAAATATATCCGCATTTGGTTTACGCATACCCATTTTAAAAGAATAATAGGCCTTTGTAAAATACACATCTAGTTCTTCTACATGAAGCTGTTGCTGGGCTAAAAGATTGATTTCGGTTAAATGAATAGCGTTGGTGTTGCTTAAAAGATATAGATTATAATCAGATTTTATCGTGGTTAACAGCTTCATGGTTTCAATTCTAAAATCAAGCAAAATTGAATTCCAAGCATTTTTAATTTCTTCGGATGTGATTTTAGATTGAAGTTGATTTTGTATGGCTTCGTAAAAATATTCATTGGTGATTTTGCCTTTTTCTAATTCTTCAAATAATGTAGATGCCGCTAATTGTGAATATTGTTTACCGAAATCTTTAATGCCAATATTTTCAAACGACCTACATACTTTTTCAAAATCAATATCAATCAATACTGCGCCTAAATCAAATAAAAGATTTTTTACTGCTTTCATGAAATATTGTAGATTTTAGCGCTAAATTAATTCAAGAGCGAGAAACAAAACGAAAGCGAAGAAAAAAGTCAGAAGTCATTGTTCGCTCTCCTTTTCATTTTCGATCTGACTTTTTCTATATATCCAAAGAAGAATTATGGATAAACTTCAACAATGAAGCGGTATTTTTTAAATTTAATTTTTTCAAAATGTTGGAGCGATGTACTTCAACCGTACGGGATGATAAAAACAATACTTCTGCGATTTCTTTTGAAGACATCCCATCTTTTATTCTCTTGAGTACATCTATTTCTCTTTCAGATAATTTACTGATATCGGGTAACTCATCATCTTCAAATACTTGTTTGGCTAAATTTTCCTGAATTTCTTTACAGATAAATATTTTACCTTCTACTACTGAAGTGATAGCGTCAAACATTTCGCTTTTCTGACTGTTTTTTGTCACATAACCCAACGCACCGTTTTTAAGCATCCGTTTTGCAAATGAGGGTTGATTGTGCATAGAAACACCAATTATTTTTGAGCCCGGAGATCCTTTTTTTACGAGTTTGGTGGCATCAATTCCTGAGATCGGCATAATGTTTATGTCCATAATTACCACATCAGGTCGCTTGTTCTTGACAATTTCCATTGATTTTTCAGATGTATCGTTGCAAATGGCAAGCACAGAAAATCTTGGATCTGAATTGATCAATTCAGCCCACATTTCAGCAATCAAGTTATGATCGTCGAATATGATAATGGATATTTTATTGCTCATTTTTGATGATGTTTTTTAATGGTAATTCTATGGTGAAAGTCGTCTCCATTTTTGAAGATTCTATGGTTGAATTACCGTTATAAAAGTAAGCTCTATTGCTGATACTATTTAAACCATTTCCTTTTATAATTTTGTTTATATCGAAAGGTTTGCCATCGTTTTTATAAACGATCAACAACATGGTTTTAGTACGTTTCAATGCTAATTTGATTTTTTTTGCTTTAGCATGCTTGATGGTATTTACAATGAGTTCTTGAACGATTCGGTAAATACTTTTTTGCGCATCTAATTCTAATTTATTTAGATCATCTTTTTTACATTCCACATTGAATTCAATCTGATTCATATCATTAAATTGATTGAACAATTCAATGATGGCTTCTTTCAATCCAAGGTCTATAAGCGCCGGTGGAACCAAATTTCTCGAAATACGTCTAATTTCATTTAATGCTTCTTCAACTTTATCTTTTGCTTTATGTATCAATTCGGGTTTAATTTCATCAGACCCGCCTGCCATTTGTAGAAACAAACTCGTGTATGTCAAAATATGCCCAACACCATCATGCAATTCGTTTCCAAAGATTTCTCTTTGGTTTTCCTCTGCACTTATGGTGGCTTTCATGATCTCGTTTTGATGATTTATTTTCTCTTCCTCTATCATTTTCTCCATTTTCCTCAAATTCGTGACATCCCAATGAATACCAATAGAACCTTTAACTTTTCCATTAATATCTATAACTGGAGAACCGCTAATAACCAAATCCAATATCTCCCCTTTCGATTTCTTTACTTTAATCTCATAAATAGACTCTATTTTTTTTCGTCTTGATTTTTCAATTTCATTTACGGTTTTTTTAGAGTTGGAATCTGCAATAAAAACATCTGTTGCTTTTCTGCCTTTTAAATATTTAAATGAATACCCCATCATTTGTTCAAATGCTTGATTTACCCAAGTGATTTTTTCATTTAAATCTACTTCCATAACACCTAAATACATATTTTCAAACAAAGCCCTGTATTTATGTTCGCTTGCAATTAAAAAATTCTCCGTCAATTTTATTTTATCAATATCTGTATTGTAAAACAAAATTTTATACCCATCGTCGTTTACATTTGAAATAATTTTCGCTACCGATTCCACCCATTTTAAATTGCCGTTTTTCAACTTCATTCGGAATTCGAAACGGTTGTTTTTATCATTTAAATTGTTTAACCAATCAATTTTTTCTAAATGATTTTTGCACTCTACACAGATAAACTTTTGTAGTTTCTGATTCAACATTTCTTTTTCTAAAAAACCTAAAATGCGATGAGCGGTTGGGGAAATATATTCAATAACACCCGCCTCATTGGTAAGCAAAATAATATCTGGAGAGTTTACCGTAATTAACTTGAGTTTTTCTTTTTCAATGTATAGCGTTTCCTGATATTTCTTTTCATTTGTAAGGTCGAAAAAAACACCGATATAACCTGCGTAAGAGCCATCAGCATAAAATCTGGGCACTCCTTTTTCCATTAGATTATGATATGTTTTTTTTATGCCCTTTACTCGATATTCATTAATGAAGGGTTGTTTTTTTGAGAGATTTTTTTTCCAAGTTTGTATAACACCTTCGCGATCATCGGGATGAATTTTTGAAAGATAACGTTGAGGGCTATTTGCTTGTTCTACAGAGTATCCCAAAAATTTATCCGATGCTTGATTGCTATAAATGATTTTATTTTCGGAATCTGAAACCCATGCCATTACCGGAATATTATCCATTAAATTTCTAAACCTTTCTTCACTTTCTTTCATTTGCATTTCATACAAATGTTCCTGAGTTACGTTCGAAATACGTCCACTTATAAATATATCGTCTAGCTCAATGTCGTATTGTTTATAAATTTCTTCGGACAACCAAAAATGCTCCCCAGTAATTTTATTTTTTACTTCGTAACGCAGTTTTAATTTGTCGCCTAATTTGAGTCCAATAATTTTTTTATAATGCGCTTTGGGAGATTCGCTTATTACACAATCACTTTTGCTTAAAAATAAATCAGGTTCCGTTTGATCGTCAAAACCAAAGAAATCTTTCCAAGTGGTGGTGAGTAAATTTTTAACTTTTTTATTGGCGTAAATAATAAAATAAGCATCATCGGTAGATTCAAGAAAGTTATTCAATCGATGATAATTTTCTTGGGCTTTTAATCGAAGCGAATTGGTTTCTGTTACATCCGTGCCGTAAAAATTGAAATAGTTTTTTCCAAATATTTTTTTATAATAAAACAAATATTGTTTTTCATTCGAAATGAGATCAAAATTTCCTTGTTCATCAATAAATTTAATAATGTACTTCCAAAATTTTTCAATTGAAAAATTCAATCCATTGTAGGTTAAGTTTTTGATACTAACTGAGGCCGGATTATAAAAAAGAATTTCTCCATCAACACTAATTCTAAACGTTGGATTTGGATTTACAAGTGGAAATTGTGCAATATCTTGCAATTCTTGTGTTCGTTCTTTTACTTTAGTTTCTAAAGATTCTGATAATTTTTTAAGTTGATTATTGAGGTGCTGATATTCATTTTCAGAAATTTTAAAAGAATGTTCACTGAGTTCGCGATCCTTTTCATAATTCATATAGCTTTCACTAATAGCAGACAAAAAAGGCTGAAATCGTTCGTAATCGTCGGGGTTTTCTCCTAGATATTTTTTTAACTGTCTTTGTAAAAGCTTGTGATACATTTGTTTATACGCGTTCTGAAAAAGTAGTAATTGTAATGGTTTGATTATGAAGATAAGATATATGATCATCTTTCTGTGGAGAAATTTCTCCATATGAAAAGAAGCCAATAATTTTTGTGGTGTTTGGAAAACATTCAACTGCAGCTTCAACCTCTTCCTCAATTCGATTAGCAAGCACTAATTTTCTGCCTACACAACTTACAATCACAGCTAATTCTGGAATGGTATTATCCCCCAAACTTTCGCAAGCTTCCACACCAGCTTCTGATGCCGCAAGAACTAGTCGATCGAAATTAGATTTCATGAACCGGATCGTAGAACCCTCGGGTACATTACCAGCAAACTTCATGACTTTGTTTTCATTGTCTATCGATAAAATGGTTCTTACTATATAAAAATCATGGTCTTCCGTCTTAATAGAAATGGGGAATAACAATGCAGATGCAGGTAATTCATTGGCATATTTTCCCAAATACGTTTTATACATATCGAGTGCATTTTCACCATCAATTTCATGTAAAAAATTTTCTTTTGATTTAGTAATTGTTTTTTCAGGACCAAAAACATCCCAACCAGCTTTTTTGCCAGTTCCTACATGAATATGATTGCCATATAATCCCATCAAAACAACATTTCCTTCTCTACAATCTTCGTTTAAACCGACCAGCGTTTTTTGAAAACGATCACCATCTCCAGCTATGCCACCAGAAATTTGAATGTTTGTGCCAATCTCTGATTTTATACCCGTTAATAAATCATCTCCATTAACCAAGTTTCCGTCAGCCAACATAAAAATATGTGTAAGATTTTTTGTGTTTAATTTTTTAGCCAAATTAGTACCCAATTCAAAACTATTTTTGTAGTTATTTAAATTGTCTACAACAGTTTCTATAGGCGTTTTCTCAAAATGAATGGCTGAACAAATGATTGAATTCTCTTCCACATTGGTCTGATTTATTTCCCCTGCAGTAGTACAACTTAATATTTGGGCATTTTTGAATTGAGCGGTTAAGAAACTTAAGATGTTATTATTTTCCACCAAATTAATGCCAGTGAAAACGAGCAATACATCGATTGAATCATTTTCATCACTTTCTATGTTGTACCATTTATTTTCTTTGTATTGGATATTGCGCGTTTTCATATTTAATAGACTATTGAATTTTCAAAAATAGCGCTAATTAAACCTAAGTAAAAGAAAGAAGGGACTGAATATATTATTTATATAATACTACGTAGTGACGATACGTATTTATACTTAGTAACGTAGCGTTTACTTAAATAGCAAATTGTATAATTAATTATTCCAAAGTGATAATATTTCTTCGGTATGCGTTTTGGCTTTTGGCTTGGTGATGATGTGTTTGATGACGCCTTTTGTATCAATTAAAAATGTGGTGCGCAATAAACCCATGTATTTTTTTCCGTACATGCTTTTTTCACCCCATACGCCATATTTTTTTATAATGTTCAATTCAGGATCGGCGATTAAAATAAAAGGAAGTTGGTGTTTGGTTTCAAATTTTTTGTGCTTCACTACTTCATCTGGACTTACGCCAATTACAACAAAACCCTGTTTGGCAAGCGTATCGAAATTGTCTCTGAAATTGCAAGCTTGTGTAGTACAAGTTGGGGTATCATCTTGAGGATAAAAGTATAAAACAATGTTTTTTCCTTTAAAATCTGCTAATGAAACAGAATTGCCATTTTGATCTTTTCCTTTGAATGTTGGGGCTTTTGAGCCGGGTTGTAGATTTAACATGGTTGTTTGTTGTTTGGCGTTTGGCGTTTGGCGTTTGGCGTTTGGCGTTTGGCGTTTGG
>VFKL01000176.1 GCA_009885535.1 Chitinophagaceae bacterium
CAAAAAACCGATTTGATATCTGTAATGGCCCAATGAAATTGACTCAAACAGCTACCACATCGGCATTGTGCTGTAAAATTGTGGACTAATTTATAATCTAGATTAGTATAATTTGTAAAATATCTCGAAAAAAAAAGGTTTTACATTTCCGTAAAACCTTTTTTTATTTTAATCCAAAACTATTTCGCTGCTTAACCCAACTTACTCAACAATTTTTGACGCTCTGCATCTTTCATGGCTTGATTAACTTTTTTTAAACCGCCTCCCATTTTTATCAAACCAACTATGATTAAAAAAATACAAAAGAATACTTCAACGGCTGCTATCCATTCCCATAAAAAAATATAATTGTTTTTCCACCAAATTCCCGAAAATACGTCAAGCATGGCATGTGCCTCTCCTTGTTCCTGAGCGGTGATTTGCTGAATGGCA
Source organism: Chitinophagaceae bacterium (assembly GCA_009885535.1). Classification (GTDB taxonomy): domain Bacteria; phylum Bacteroidota; class Bacteroidia; order Chitinophagales; family Chitinophagaceae; genus Ferruginibacter. The sequence continues at coordinate 433 of VFKL01000176.1, forward strand.
GTCTGGTACTCAAATGAAGAAACATTCATTTTTTGAATTTCATTCAAACGGGTTTTCAACGATTCCAAAGCTTCAAGATTCTTGTCGAAACTATTGTCTGGTGTTTTAAAAATAACAGCATTATAATCTCCTTCAAAACCTTTGCTTTTAAATCCCGAAACAAATTTATCTATATACACCGCTTTTTGTTGGATGGTAGATGCTTTCTCTGCCAAATTCCAATATGATTCATAATCCCTTTCATAATGAAAATTGCCAATGGTGCCAAAAATTATCATAACGACCAACCAGATAATGCCAATTGACATGTAAATAATACCTTGCTTTTTCATTTTTATTTTTTTACAATATTAACTCAAATACAGAAGAAAAAACGAAACGTTGCTATAGAATAAATCTCCGAAGTTGTTGTATGATGTCTTTTCCGAAATGCCATCCAGAATCTAGTAAAACACTCCCCTATTTCTTCACCCTTACAAAAATCATCCCTTTCAAATTCTCCACTTTTTTTGACGATGAATTTTGTTTTACGCTAATCATGTTGAACGAAACTTTGAATTCAATTTTTGAAGTACAACCCGTTAATTCCATTTTTGAAACAGGGACATCATTGTTATCTCTGTTGTGATAGGTAGAAAACAATTCACTTAAACATTTATCGAAATCAAGTTTTACTGCTTCGTTTTTTGTAGACAATTTCACTTCGTTGTCTTTAAGCGTGTTGATGCATAATGTATAATCAACAGCGTCAATGGTAAATTTACATACCTCTGATTCATTTGAAGCATATGGACGATTTGTGTCAAATGAAACCAAATAATCAAAGTTTGAAACCTTTGTAAACGATTCATCAGTATCGGAATAAAAAAAAGTGAACATATCCTCAGATTCCGAATCATAATACTTGTTGTAATCTAACCCCATCGACTTCATATAATACATCGCTTCATTTGCATAACGTGAATCTTCCTTTTTCATTTGTGCGTTAATTACCGAATCAATTTTTTGCGTAAACCAACCCCTTATTGAAGAAAATCCATGGTGATCATCTAAATAATTAACGATAGACTTTACCTCCTTTCGCAATGAATCATTTAACATTTGATCGTTTATTAAATTTGAAGTAATGAAATTTCCGTTTGTATCTTTTTTCCAAATTGACTCATTTATAATTTTATCTTCCTTGATAATTTTTGCTTTCTCCAAAATGTTTTTAAGTCTGTTTACCTGCGCCCTTTCGCTTACAGAAAAAATTCCCCATGGGCCAAATGAAACGAAAACCAGCATGATGGCCAATGATGTTGGAATAAATTTAATGGTAGATTTACCAATCAACATAAACACACAAACAGTTGTGAGCCAGATGCCAAGAAATAAAACAATGTATCTATTCACCGTGATTCCATAATCATCCATTCGCATCAAAATGGCAATGAATAAAATAGCCAATAAGGGCAAGAGAATGCCATAAAAACTTTTAGACATTTTTTTTATCCATGAATCTTCGTTTTGATTGCTGTAAGGATACAACAACAAAAAAGTAAGAATGCCTAAAACCGAAACGCAGATAATCAAATAAGAAACGATTCCTTTTGGCCAATCCCAAAGAATCAGAATTTTACCACCATAGAAATATAGAATAACAAAGTATAAGATTAGCAACGGCAGCAAAATATATTGAGCAAAAATTTTAAGTCCTTTAGGGTATTCAATTTCCTCATCTAATTTTTCAAAATCAACAGGAATGCCAGAAACAAAATACCAGGTGTTGAACAAACCAGCGATTACTACAAATATTTCAGCATATAATTTTTCATTGAAATCAATATCAAAAAGCAATTTCATAGACAATAATGCCAGAGCCAATCCGGCAAATAAAATACCGGAAAAAAAAGCAGCCGTCCATAATCTTGTAAATAATATTTTGTTGTAATTCCAAAATCCGTTCAACTGACCTTTTGAAATATAGGGTATAAAAGAAACCAATAAATGAATGGCTACGCTGTATATAGCGTACTTGATATAAGGTAATGAAATGTTGTGGGTAGAATCTGAAGTGGGTAGAGAAATATAAATCAAAACCAGAATCAATGTAGCTACAATATTAAATATCGCTGTTGTTTTGGATGATTTCTTTTCTCTTATTGCAAATACGGTGGTGCAAAAATAAAGTGAAATGCCAAGTCCAGATGTAAGCAATAAATTAATGTACGGAAACATGTTTTTAATGCTGTCATTTTCTTCAATTAGAAGAATAGAAATGAACACACCTGTAAAAGCTGAAATTATTGTTAATGGAAATCGGTGTAAAGAAGCTTTTGCATTTTTGTATAAAAATTGGATGGAAGGGATTTTCATGTGGGGTATAATTATTAACTAAATAAAAAATGAATATCCATAAAGTTAATAAAGTTTTGGTAGCCACTTGAATCGCCAAGGGGGAAGGTTTTTTGAAAAACACGAAGTATTTTTGATTAGAGCGAAAAACAGAATGTGAATGAAGAAAAAAGCCAAAACTTAATATTCGCTCTCGTTCTCATTTTCACGCTGACTTTTTCAACTTCCCCCTTGGGGGATTGAGGGGGCTAGACTACCCAAAATTAGAAAGCAATTTAATTTCGTTGCGGTAAAGAATTATTTTATTGTCGTTTTCTAATTGTTTCAACAATCTTGAGATTACCACCCTAGAAGTAGCCAATTCATCTGCAATGGTGTAGTGAGAAATTTTAATGGCGCTTGAGCCGGAAAACTTTTTCTTCTCCAAAAGGTAATTAATCAAGCGTTCATCTAATTTATGAAAGGCAATGCTTTCAATAGATTTAAGCAATTCTGTAAAACGCTCATTAAAGCTTCGCATGATATAATTTTTCCAACTGGGATAAGTACATAACCAATCATCCAGTTTTACATGAGGTATCGCAATGATTTCCGTATCTTCTTCAGCAATGGCTTTTATTTCACTTTTTTTAGCTTCTAAGCAACAACTGTACGCCATTGAACAACTTTCGTTATTCGACAAATAATACAACAGAATTTCTTTGTTATGCTCATCCATTTTAAGCACTTTAATGGTACCGCTCAAAACAATCGGCATCATTCTAATGTATTTGCCAAAATCAATAATTACATCGCCTTCCTTAAAGCTTTGAAATATGCCAAATTGCTCAATCTCTTTAATCAATTGGGGTTCAAATACGTTGCTTAATTTTTCAAGATTCATGCTAAGTTTAAAAATTATAATTTACTACAAGGTTATATTGAATCAAATTTACCTTATTAAATACATACTTATCATTTTGATACGTATTGCCTTGATTAAACTTACTAACTATCAATAATTGCGTTTCAAAACCTTTGAGTTGTCCAGTACATACATACCTAAAATCTGCATTCAACTGCGTATATGATGGCATTCCGTATTTATTCAGTTTGAAATTTTTTACATCAGGCAAGTGAAAATAGCCATAAGAAATGGATGTTTTAAAATTTGATTTAGGCATGTTATAATTCAATTTGGCTACAAAAGCATTCACATTACCTAGTCCATCGTTTCTTTCTCTAGGCATGAAAGTAAAAAAAGGATCTTTCCCCCACTCTCTTGGTACCAGATATCTTCCATTTGAAGTGATTCGATTATAATTGATGCTTGCCTCTATTTTTTTATTTCTCCAACCCATTTTTCCACCAAAAGCAAAGGTTTGCTGACCTTTAGTGAAATATGTTTTGGATTGATCGGCATTACCTCCATCATTTACTGCCACTTGATGAATTCCCTGAACTGCAGTAAAAAAAACAGAACTATCTTTTAAACGATGTTCCCAATCAAACTGAAACATTTCTGTATTAAAAATATTTGAAACAAACATGTTCCATAATTGGATGTTCAATTTTGGATTGATTGAATATTTTACACCAAGCATACCTATTCCAGCACTTTGAATGTTTTTAGCATAATTCGATTTAGAACCATCGATATTAACGCCACTTGGATAAACACCAAAAGATGCTGCTGTTTTAAACCAATTCAATGTTCCTCTTGGTGCTATTCCATTTATCCAACCACCTTCCATGCTTAACTTTTTGAAATCATTAATGTTAAACCATAAGCCACTAACTCCTGTTGGCATCATTCTGCCATCTTGCGTATTGATAAATGGGGTATTGATTAATTGTCTACCCAGAATAATATTTGATTTTTTAAAATGGTATTTAATATACAATTCTTGAAGTTTGGCCAAATCATTTTTATTACTTGGTTGTTCGATATCAAATAAAGAAGATTCGTATCTATTGAACTGTTTTGTGGTAGAATCGGGTTTAGTAAAATCGGATGAACCCAAGTTAAATGTATAATAACCACCAACGGCTAATTGAAATCCATAAAATTTTGCTGTTTCAAATTTTATTCTTCCTCCAACTGCATTTGCATAATAATCAGTCAACGCTTTTTGATTATCAGTGTTCATAAAAAAATACCTGAAATGTCCATGAACAGAACTGGCTTTAAAAGCATTCAATAAAGTATTTGAATTTTTATTTTCAATTTTGATTTCTGGAATTTCTTTTTGTTGGGCAAGCAAGTTTGCAGATAATAAAACAAGCAGTAAAAGAAAAAAGTAATTTCTCATAAAATGTTTTTAAGGGTAGATTTTTATTTTTTACGGGAAATAAACCAGCTACTTTTTATTTTTTTATGAATCATAGGGCATCTAAATATTACATTTTTTAAAGAAAATTAATGTGGCAATTTATCCTTGATGATGCCATAGAAAAAAGTACCGAATATAGCAAAAAGGAAAACAATAATCATGGCAAAAAATCCGTATCCAATATTAACCACCATAGGACCAGGACAAGCACCACTTAAAGCCCAACCCAATCCAAAAATAATTCCGCCCAAGATATAGCGAATAAATGATTTTTCTTTAGGAAAAAACACAATAGGATTTCCTTGAAAATCACGCAATTTAAAACGCTTAATTAAAACAACACCTAAAACGCCTGTTATAACCGCGGTGCCTATTATACCATACATGTGAAAAGCCTGAAAGCGAAACATTTCCTGAATTCTGAACCAAGAAATAGTTTCTGATTTGGTCATTATGATTCCAAAAACGATACCAAGCAATAGAAATTTTAAAAGTTTCATCATTAAAAAATTAAAGGGAAAATAAAATGTGTCATTACTAACCCGCCAATAAAAAATCCAATCACCGCAATAAAAGAAGGCCATTGTAAATCAGACAATCCGCTGATGGCATGACCTGAAGTACAACCACCGGCGTAACGAGATCCGAAACCAACCAAAAAACCGCCAAAAGCAAGTATCGAAAAGCCTTTTATCGAAAATACGGCATCCCAGCTAAATAATTCAGCAGGTTGCAATGCGGTAGGTGCTGAAATATTCAATTTGGCTAAATCCTGAATGGTTAATGTAGAAATTTGAACGGGCACATCATTGGATAAAAACTGATTCGCGATAAAGCCGCCGATAACAGCGCCCAAAAGGAAAACGATATTCCAAATTTGAGTTTTCCAATTGAAGTTAAAAAACGGCACTTTTTTTCCAGCTCCTGATACCGCGCAAATTGTTCTTAAGTTAGACGAGAAGCCAAAGCGCTGACCAAAGTAAATAAGAAAAAACATGATTGCGGATATGGTTAAACCAGAAAACCACCAAGTCCATGTTTGGGTAAAAAAATCGTGCATTATTATAAAGTTTTATTTTATGGTAAATGAAATGATTTTTTTAATCAATTACCAACAAAATTATTTACATCATTCCATGTACCACCGTTAGTTACATGTTGTATACCATTATTTTCCAAAATCACTTTGGCTTGTCCGCTTCTATTGCCGCTTCTGCAAAAAACGACAATATTTTTTTTGCCTTTAAATTTCTTTATTTGATTTGAAATAACATCTAAAGGGATGTTTACAGAACCTTTTACATTACCTTCTGCAAACTCTGCTGGTGTTCTTACGTCTACCAAAAAAGCGCCTTCTTCAATTATTGATTTTAAATTTGAAGTACTTTGACCTCCGAATAAATTGCTTAAAAAACCCATAGTGTTTAAATTTTAATGTTTAATGAATATTGAAATTCGAGAAAATTATTTTTGAATAAACTTATTGATTACGCCAACCAAACCGTTTTTTTGAACAACGCCACTTTGGCGCCATAAAACTTCCCCTTTTCTAAATAGGATTAAAGTGGGTACACCTTGAACTTGAAATTGTTGTGCAGCTTGCGGATTTTTATCTACATCAATTTTTAAAATGGTGGCAGCCTCTCCTATTTCATGCTTCACTTCTTTTAAAATGGGCGCCATCATTTTACATGGGCCGCACCATTCTGCAAAAAAATCAACAAGTACCGGTTTTTCTGATTGTATAATTTGGTTAAATGTCATGATGATTGATTTTGTTTTTTAAAAAGATTAATGACTAAGCCGCCCATCAAACCCCCATAAGAAATCATGAGATAGGGATTAGATTTGATGGCACATTTTCCAGTGGCACATCCTATAAATTTCCAGTATAAAAATCCTGAAACAGCGCCGATTAACACGCCTAAAACGAGCACTACATTGTTATTAAACCACTTCTTCATAGGTAATTTCTTTTGATTTGTTGTTGGATTTTAAATTGACGGTATTGCAACTATTTGTTCCACAACAGCCGGCATTAAACAAAGCCATTCCGGAAAAAATGAAACCAGCCAAGCCAAATAAAATATCTTTTGCAACAAATGCTTGAATGATAATGGCAATGCCCATAATCAATCTAATTGCTCTGAAGAAAGTCCAATTGTTAAGTAATATATTTTTCATGATGAGAATAATTTAAAATTCAAAATTCAAAAATTCAAAAGTTAAAAATTGATGTTTGCTATTTTTACTTTATTTTTTACTTTTCACTTTTTACTTTTTACTTTTTTCAACTCCCCAAAGTTACAGTACGCATTTACGCAATAGCGTAACAAAGGTTACATTCAAACGAAACCATTTGCATTTAAATTAATAAACTGGAATTGTTTCACATTCGGCATCTTTCCACCATTTTTTTAACGTACAGCACATTCTATAATGGGCAAGTAATCCGGCAAATGCAGTAATCAAGCTCATTACTAAAATGGTATTTGTAATGCCAATTTGTGTTGACAAAGCGGATGCAAATAAAGCACCAATCACATAACCGCTATCTCTCCAAAATCTAAAAATGCTTAGTGTTTCTGCTCGTTGTGTGGGATGTGAATTTTCGGCGACAATGGTTAAGAAATTGGGATAAACCAATCCTGTTCCAATGCCTAATAAAACAGAAGCGAAAATGAGCAGTTCCCAATTTGACGATATTGCTAATATAGCAATGGCCACAGATTGAATCAACATGCCTAAAGTGATGATTTGTTTTTTGCAATTACGATCACCTAATTTACCCGTGAATAATTGAGAAATTCCCCACACCGCTGGATAAACACCCGCAATAATGCCAATTCGAATGATACTAAAATCCTTGGTGATTAAAAGCATGGGCAATAACAACCATACAACAGCATCGTTCATATTATTAACCAAACCATTGATGGAAACTGTGCTGATGTTTTTATGTCGCCATGATGCGTCCATCCACACATTTTTCAAAATAGCTACATTGCTGGAAATGCTTTCTTCATGCACAAAATGCGTGGTATCTTTTACCAAAAAAATTGAAATAATCAATCCCATAAAAACAAACACCAAACCTGGTATAAAAGGAAATAATTGAAACCCATAATCAGCTGCAATTTTGCTAGACAAATAGGATGCTAATCCTACGGAGAGATAACCGGCGAACTCATTAATGCCCATTGCGAGTCCTCTGTTTTTGCTCCCAACCAAATCAATTTTCATGATTACCGTTGAGGTCCAAGATAAGCCTTGATTAATGCCTAAAAGTATATTTGCAAAAACGACCCAATTCCAATTTGTTGCATACATTAATAAAAATGGAACCGGTATGGCGAACAACCATCCAATGATTAGAATTGTTTTTCGATTGTATTTTTTAGTCAGTTTTGCAACGCTATAATTGCTAATGGCCTTACTTATGCCAAAGGCCATAACAAAAGACATGATTGCAAAACTTGCATTGATTCCAAAGGAAGATTTTGCCCATTCTGGAAGTATTACCCTTTCTAAGCCAATCATTCCACCTACAAAGGCATTCACCAATACAAGCAAAATAAATTGAACGCGGTTTTGAGATAACCCTTGTGTGTATGTTTTATTTGGCAACATTAGGCGCTCATCATTTTGCTTTGACAAACGAAATCTGTTTTTGGAACAGTCGTTTCTGCAATTGCTTTAAAGCCACCTGCCACTTCCGAAAAGTTTCGGTAACCTCTTGCTTGTAAAATGCTAGACGCGATCATGCTTCTATAACCACCGGCGCAATGAATAAAAAAATGTTCTTCTGGATTAATGTCTTTAACCCAATTGTTGATATTGCTTAATGGACGGTTAAACGCTTCTGAAACATGTTCCGCAGAATACTCTGATTCTTTACGAATGTCAACTACTTTATCAGTTCCAATTTGAACATTTTCTGCAAATTGTTGAGATGTTATTCTGTTTACAACATCAGCTTCTTTACCAGATTGTAGCCAAGCATTAAATCCGCCTTTTAAATGACCAATAATGTTATCAAAACCAACACGACTTAAACGCGTAACGGCTTCTTCTTCCATACCAACTTCTGTTACTAGTAACAATGGTTGCTTTACATTCATAATTAAAGCACCAACCCATGGAGCGAAATCGCCATCTAAGCCAATGTTAACGGATTGTGGAATAAAGCCTTTATAAAAAACCATATTGGAACGGGTATCTAAAATTAAAGCATCTGTATTTTCGGCAGCAGTTTCAAATTCATCTGGCGAAAGCGAACGCATGCCATTATTCAAAACGGTTTCGAAGCTCTCATAACCTTGTTTATTCATCGCTACATTTAACCCGAAATATCCTGGAGGTGCCAATAATCCTTCCGTAACGGCTTTTACAAAAGCTTCTTTATTCGGTTGATTTAAAGCGTAATTCATTTTTTTCTGGTTGCCCAAACTATCTACGGTTTCTTTCATCATATTTTTGCCACAGGCACTGCCCGCGCCATGTGCAGGATACACAATAACATCATCAGACAATGGCATAATCTTGTTCATCAAACTTTCATAAAGCATGCCTGCCAATTCTTCTTGAGTCATGTGAGCAGCTTTTTGAGCCAAATCCGGACGACCAACATCGCCTAAAAACAACGTATCTCCACTAAAAATACAATGGTCTTTACCCGCTTCATCTTTTAATAAATAGGTTGTGCTTTCCATGGTGTGACCGGGCGTGTGTAACACTTTAATGGTAATGACTCCGATTTTAAATTCTTGATTATCATTTGCGATTATACTTTCAAATTCAGTTATTGCGGTAGGCCCATAAACAATTGCAGCGCCTGTTTTTTTACTGAGATCCAAATGTCCGCTCACAAAATCTGCATGGAAATGGGTTTCGAATATGTATTTTAATTTTACGCCATCTTTTTGAAGTCTTTCAATGTAAGGCGCAGTTTCTCTTAATGGATCAATGATGGCTGCTTCTCCGTTAGACGTAATGTAGTAAGCACCTTGAGCTAAACAGCCAGTATAAATTTGTTCTATTTTCATGAGTGTTAAATTTTAATTTTAATTTTAAAGTGAAAAGTGAAAAGTCAAAAATGAAAATTTAGTAGTATAAAATCATGTTGATTCTATTTTTTAATTTTTACTTTTTAATTGACAAAACAAATTTGGTATTATTTAAAATCTCATTTGGTAACATTTGTTGCATTCAACAAATGTTGAGATTCATTAAAGTTAAAATGAGCTTATTTTTTCTTGAGTAAAATAAACAATTCTGAAGTAGCTCTTTTATGATAAGAATTATAGCAAGGCATAAAATGAATAAAATCGAAATTAGATTGAAATATTTTTTTGTATGCATCCTGATTACCACCGAATGGAGGGCCTTCTTTTTCAAAAATTCTATCAAATAAAACGCCCATTAATTTACCATTTAGCGTAAGCAATTCGGTCATTTTATTTACATACGATTCCCGAAGAGATGGATTAATCGCGCAAAAAAAAGTTTGTTCGATGATTAAATCATATTGTTCTTGATGCGCAAAAAAATCACCCTGTATGATTTGAATATTGGGATTTGCGGCATATTTCATTTTTAATTTTTCCACTAGGGTTGGCGCAATATCAATAACCGTAACATTTGTAAAATTTTGTTGAAGCAAATAATCTGCTTCATAGGTATTTCCACAGCCTGGAATTAAAATACTTAAATTTTTATTGGTAAGCTGATCAATGTATGCTTCTATAGGTGGGGAAACTTCACCTAAATCCCAACCCGTTGAATTTGATTCGTATTGTTTATCCCAATACGATTGCCCTAAGTTTGACAACTTGGTATTGGTACAACATTTTTCTGATTTATTTATGTCCATTTTTACAACATTAAAATTTTATAAAAAACTGCTTAATACGGGTTTAATGACCACCACCTGTTGGGAAAAATAGTTCTTTGATAATGATGTAAATGCCCATGATAAGTACAAACCAACCGAATGCTTTTTTAAGTTTATCCCCAGGGATTTTTTTTGACAATACAATGCCAATAAAAATACCCAATACAGCAAAGCCGGTAAAGGAAACAAGTAAATTCCAGTCGATAATTTCACTGCCTTGTAAATCTCCAGTAAACCCGATTAAAGATTTTGCGGCAATGATAAACAACGAAGTACCTACGGCAAGTTTCATGGGCATTTTGGCCAATAAAACCAAGGCTGGAATAATTAAAAAACCGCCACCAGCGCCCACTAAGCCAGTAAGTAAACCCACAACAGAACCTTCAATTAAAATCATAGGATAATTGTACTTCATTGGTGCATTTTCATCGGAGATAGTTGATTTTTTACCCGATTTTATCATGCTGATAGAAGCGAGAATCATTACAATGGCAAACAACAGCATCAATGCAATTGGCTTTGTAATAATCAGCGATCCAATAGAAAACAATTGGTTGGGTATAAGCGGAACCAGCCACATTCTGGTAGCATAAACCGCAGCAATAGACGGAATCCCAAAAATCAATACGGTTTTAAAATCTACTCTTTTTTGAATGGCACTTTGAACTCCACCTACTAATGCAGTAGAGCCTACTATAAAAAGGGAATAAGCGGTAGCCAAAACTGGATTTACACCCATGATATACACTAGAATTGGAACGGTAAGGATTGAGCCACCACTACCGATTAAACCTAATGAAATTCCTACGAAAGTGGCAAGAATGTAGCCGATTATTTGCATGAAGTTGTTTTTTGTTATGCCAAAGTTGTGGTATTTAAATTAAATGAAGGGTAACAAAGGTTACATTGGAAAATTGTTTGGCGTTTGTGGTTTGGTTGCCCCCTCAATCCCCCAAGGGGGAAGCTAGAAGTATTTTCCATCAATAATCAACTTTGTTTTATAAAAAAACTTCGTGACTTGTCGCCTTTGTGACTAAGTGTTTCAAAGTTTGTGAGATTTTTTATGTCGCCCCTCTGGGGCTTTGTTTGATTATTTATGTTTTTTATGATTATGTCACCCCGCTGGGGTTATTGTGTGCTCATCATTTGTAGATGCTCAACCTCTTGAACCTTTCGAACCTTTTTTTGACACAAAGACTCAAGGCGCAAAAGCTCCCTTCCCCAACACTTCCCCCGAAAGGTGAAGGGAGCGCAACATCGTAAAATTTTAGATGTTCTATTTATTATAAAACACAAAAACTGACAATACTTCCAACCTTTTGAACCCATTTAACTCATTGAACCTTTTGAACATCTATATCCATTAAACCAGCGAAGCGTTTTAAACCATTCATGTACATCTTCCAATAAAAAAACGGCTCCATTCATTGAAGCCGTTTCTATTAATAATTTATCAACAAAATTTATTGTGGCAATAAAACCGCATCTATTTTATGCAATACGCCATTGATATACTCTTGGTCACTTGTTCCAAATGGTTCAGGTGTTAATGGTGAAACATTTATGATGATGTTTGCGGCTGGTGAATTATTGTATACATCCTTAACAGTTGCACTTGCTACAAATGGATTTGGCGGATTGATGGTTGCTTTCAATTTTACACCTGGATGTGATGCAATTACCGTATTTAATAAAGTTGGAAATGCAGTTGTTGTTGTTGGCATGTTGTTGGTATATGCGCGCTTTCCTAAAATATGATACACTAAAATTCCTTTTACAGTTTGCGCGGTTAATGCGCCATACAACAATGGGTTGCTAAATACATTTGGCGTTGACGATAAGTTTGTAGCCAATTGTAATGCAGTTTGAGGGGGAATTCCTTGAGCAATCAAAGCCTGAGCGATAACCAATTTTAATGTTTTTTGAAACGCCGTATCCACCGGAGCAAACACGGTTATATCTGGACCAAAATTGCTGAGCACCCAAACCAAACTAGATGAATTGTTTGCTACAACTCCACTATCTGCTCTTTCTACAGCTGCTTTCAAATATTTAAGTGTTGTATCTCCGCTTATTCTATCCCATAATGTACGTTGTGCTGGAATAGCCAAAGTTGCCGTTTGATGAATCACCCCGTTTGAAGCTTCACGATCGAATGCAAAAATCGGCACATTGTTTAACCAAGCGCCATTTATACCTGATGGAAAAACATTCAATCTCAACAATGGACTTACACTTGGCAATGGATTTAATGTTGATGGATATGAAAAATTAAAGTATGTGTTTGGAATAGTTGGAGCGAATACAAAATTAGTATTCGGAATACTTGAAGCCCTAATTACTTGAGGTATGGTGTTGTATTGTACAATTGCTGCGGCTTGAGCAACTGGAACCTGATTATTTATAAACGATTCGAAAACTGCATTTGGCGCATTGGTTGGAACTAAACCTCCTGATAATGCATTAATCAATGCTTTGATGCCCTGATTTCCTGGTACAAACATGGTAAATGATCTTGTACTGTCGTTTATCAAACTCAATTGATTTCCTCTAACCACCAATGCATAGTATAAACTAAAATCGGCATTATTTCTCAATGACTGATCCAGCTTTGGTAAAGTAGATGGTGCTATTACTGCTTCATTAACCTGCTCCAATTCTTTGTTACATGATGAAATTGAAATTACCGATATGAATAAAGCAATTATTGAACTTATTTTTTTTATTGTTTGCATAAAATATAATTTATTTAAAAAGTAGATGTTGATTAATACACGTTAAACCCGAAACTTACATAATACAAGCCACCAATTTGAGCACTTCCTACCCCATCATAATAATATGAGTTAAGCAAGTTGTTTGCACCAAGTTTGATGATAGATTTAGATGTTGGTAATTTATAACTAACCTGAGCATTTAAAGTTTGTACGTCAGGTAAATTTCCATTAACAAAATCGCCTTGATAATAATATGCTTGTTGCCATCTGTATGCTACATTAAATCCCATTCTTTTAGCTGGTCCAAAACCTGAATTAGAAAAACTTGCATTCACTTTATATTTTGGCGCATTAAAGAATGCCACAAAATTTGCTGGAACATCTTGCAACACATCAGATGCTAGATTAAATCCTACAGCAAAGTTTTTAGGTAAACGATAATCCATGCTTATTCCAAAGCCATAGGTTTTTACTTTTTCAGTTGAATTAACTGGAATTGAAAAATAACGGTTTGTGGTATCCGACATGTTTGTTGGTACTCCATTTTTAAATTGTGCTACTAATTTTCTACCTGTAAAATCTTGGTATTGTCCATAATAACCATATAAATCAACCAGTAATTTTCCTTTAGCCAATAAGCCTTTGTACCCTGTTTCAAAAGAAGTAATCGACTCCGGTTTTTGATCAACCATATTATATTTTACATTTTGCCCAACGCTGAATGCATCTAAATCATACAATTGGTTTGTATCGAAATTATATTTTGTTCTGAAAAATCTATTTGATCCCAATAATCTAACGCCACTTCCTACACCTAAATCAATCCATTGTTGTTGGTTAGATGGGAAACGATAAGCGGTTTGATATGAAACCCTAACATGATTGAATTCTGCCAATTTATAGGTAGCTGTTGCTCTTGGTGTAAAGCGACCTTTAAAATTTTCATTTTTATCATATCTACCCGAAACGGCTAATTTTAATTTTTTACCAATTTTTCTGGTGGCTTGTGCAAATGCGCCATATTCGTGGGTGTGTATTGGATTTCCAGGAACGTCTGCAAACAAATTTCCATCAGAAACCAATTCATAAATTTTATACGTACCACCTACAATTACATCAGCAATTTTAGAGGTAAATTTCGATAAATTGTATGTTGCATCACCACTATATAAGCGAGAACGATCCAACAATTTAGCACCACCCTCAGCCAGAGTTAATGAACGAATAGAATCATAATTCTTTTTAAACAATTCGCTATTGTATTCAGGACGACCATTGTCAGCAACTATCCTTGCGCCGTTATGTGCATCCATATCACTTGCTCCATTTAATCTTGAATTTACATACGCTAAAGCATATTCGCCATACCAGGTTGGAGAAGGTTTCCAGCTTTCGTTGAATAACCTTGTTGCAACCGTTGTGTTATAAGAATCCGCAGAGTTTTCACGCGTGGTAAATGCCCTAACTGTCCAATCTTTATGATTCAACTCCAATTTATATTGACCTAATTTGAAGTTTTCTAAATAATATCTTTCGCTACCGGTATAAGCTGTATTTCCACTACCCCAATACCCCGCTGCAATGGCTTCAATTTTTGGTGTGATTTTATAATGTAATGCGCCACTAAATTTCAAATTGATGGTATACGGATTTACCACTTGTTTTTCAGTATAACCCGTACGAGATACAAAAATGGTTCTACCATTATTTAAAGTATCTAAAAAGTTTTGTAGGAATGGTGCGCTTGCAGCAACTGTTGGAAAAACCAAAGCCCTTAGGTCAATGGTGGTTTCATCTCCATAAATATGAACGCCATCATAATTGGGATCGGTATTTCTATTGCCCGCTTTTATGCTTCCACCAGTAGCCAATCGTGCATAATTTCTGTCGTCCATTCCACGCCAATCTTTAGCTTTGATGTATTCCGCATTGATTTTAAAAGCAAATTTTTCACTTAATTTTTTTGCAAAACGCAATGTAAAATTTGAGTAAGATGAAGGCTCGTTTTGTGTGCCATCAACATTCATTACACCCTGCTTAGCCAAAATAGAAAACCCTTGATGTTTGAATGGATTTTTACTCGTCATCAACAACGTTCCATTCATACCACCTGAACCATATAATGCAGAAGAAGCTCCTTGCAACAATTCGATGTTATCTACATCCAACTCACTCAAACCTACAATTGAAGAAACAGAGAAATTTAAGCCTGGTGCCTGATTGTCCATTCCATCTACCAATTGATTGAATCTATAGTTTCCACTAGAGTTAAAACCTCTCGTGGTTGGTGTTACAAATGTTAATGATGCCGTTGTAACGTCTACGCCTTTTAAAGTTTTTACAATGTCATAAAAATTTGCACTTGGCGAAGTTCTGAGTGTAGCTGCACTCACCCTTTCAATAGACACAGGCGATTCTAATATTTTTTCTTGAACCCTTGAAGCCGAAACCACCACTTCTTGTCCTAAAGCATTGGAAGGGTTTAATGTGATTAGAATTTTCTCTGATGCTGAGTTAATCGTTTTTTCAATTGTTTCAAATCCAACAGCTGAAATTGAAATGGTAATTGGAAGACTTTTCGCAATTACGTCAAAGTTTCCTTTGTCATTGGTAAAAGTACCTGTTGAAGTTCCATTTATTATAATGGATGCTGCAGAAACATTTTCTTTGGATTGACTATTTTTTACATTCCCATTAATTTTTTGGAATTGTGCAAAAGCATTAACACAAAAGAAATTAAGAAGCGTAATTGAAATCAAAAAGCTGATTTTTTTTTTCATATAGAATGATTTGGTTTTTATTGAGCAGCAAAGTAAGTATAGTTATTATTACACAAAAATTTTATTTTCAACAAATGTTGACATTTTGAAATTAATAAAGCTTTATAAAAACATATTCGTTTGATACCTTTACAAAATGCAACCATTTAATTTCCCCAATCAAACAAGTTTTTATAGCGGTAAAGTAAGAGATGTTTATAGCATTTCAGATAATCATTTGGTCATGATTGCGAGCGATCGTATTTCTGCTTTCGATGTAATTTTACCCCATCCCATTCCATTTAAAGGACAAGTTTTAAATCAAATTGCGGCTTATATGCTTAATGCCACTAAAGACATTTGTCCGAATTGGCTTTTAAGTACACCTGCACCAAATGTTAGTTTTGGATTGAAATGTGTTCCTTTTAAAATCGAATTGGTAGTTAGGGGAACATTAACAGGTCATGCTTGGAGAACATATCAATCTGGAAAAAGAATACTATGCGGAGCCGAAATGCCTGAAGGATTAAAAGAACATGATTTTTTTCCAACTCCAATTATCACGCCATCAACCAAAGCCGATGAAGGACATGATGAAGATATTAGTCCAGCTGAAATTATTGCCAATGGATTGGCTACTGCTGAAGAATGGGAAATGTTAAGTAAATACGCACTTCAATTATTTGAGCGTGGAAAATCCATTGCCGAAAAACAAGGTTTAATTTTAGCAGATACCAAATACGAATTTGGAAAAATTGGCAATGACATTTATTTGATGGACGAAATTCATACGCCCGATTCATCACGTTATTTTATAAAAGAAGGCTTTGACGAAAGACAAGTTTCAGGTTTACCTCAAAAGCAATTGAGTAAAGAATTTGTACGCGAATGGTTGATTCAAAATAATTTCATGGGTAAAGAAGGTCAGCAAGTGCCTGAAATGACTGAAGCTTGGATTAATGAAATCAGCGGAAGATATATTGAGCTGTATGAAAAAGTAATTGGAGAAAAGTTTATGCCGGAGCGGCTTACGGATGAGGAGGTTTTCCAAAAGGTTTGTGAGGTTTTGGAGGTTTGAGAGGTTTGAGAGGTTTGAGAGGTTTGAAGGTTGTTCAAAAGGTTCAA
>VFKL01000085.1 GCA_009885535.1 Chitinophagaceae bacterium
AACTTCGTGCCTTCGAGTCTTTGTGTTTGTGTCAAGAAAACGTTCAAAGGTTTAAAAAGTCAGCGCGAAAATGAGAATGAGAGCGATTATTGAGTTCACAGTTTCTTCTTCCTTCTCATTTTATTTCTCGCTTGATGGAAAAAGGTTTAAAACGCTTCGCGGACTTAAAAGTTTAATGGTTTAATAGTTTAAGGTTTAAGGTTGGAAGCATTTTCCGTTTTGAGGGTTTATGAATAACGAATAAGGAATATTAAATAAGAAATAAGAAAATGGGTTTTCATTCCAGCATTTTACAATTTCAATCTTTACGCACATTTTTCATAGCCCACCGTTTTAACGGTGGGTGGAAGAGATTTTTATGCAAAACATCAATCAGCCTTAAACCATTAAACCCGCGTAGCGAATTAAACCATTGAACCTTTTAATAACGAAGCATTAAATACAAAGCGATAAATGAAAATATTCTGATGAATAAACTTTAGTGAAAATATTTGGCTGTTTGAGTTGGGTACACGTAATATTGCAATATCGCAAAGAAGCAAAAAGTCAAATAATAAACTGCCTCAAATATATAATAAGTAAGGAATTTTTCCTTCCACATTTTACATTTTCAAAATATTGGAATTTTCATAGCCCACGGTTTCAACCGTGGGTGGAAGAGATTTAAATGCAAAACATCAATCAACCTTAAACCTTTAAACCCGCGTAGCAATTTAAACCCTTAAACCTTCGTGCTTCATTTGCTCCCTTGCGTGCTTTGCGCGAAACCAAACCTTCGCTCTTCCTTTGCGCCTTTGCTCCCTTGCGTGCTTTGCGCGAAACCAAACCTTCGCACCTCATTTGCGCCTTTGCTCCTTTGCGTGCTTTGCGCGAAACCAAAACCTTCGCACCTCCTTTGCGCCTTTGCTCCCTTGCGTGCTTTGCGCGAAACCAAACCTTCGCGCTTCCTTTGCGCCTTTGCTCCTTTGCGTGCTTTGCGCGAAACCAACCCTACCATCCTACAAAATCCTCCTCACCCCTTCCCCCAACAACAACACACCTGGCGTTTTTCCTTTTTCAAAACTGCCATACATGTTGTCTATTTGCAATGCCTGCGCACCATTTATCGTTGCCCATTGCAGCAAATTTTCCATCGGAATAAACGGAAAATGTTTTTTTAATACATTGATTTCATTATAAATACACAACTGATCATTAGAAGCCAAACTATCAGTTCCAATTACAAAATTGCAGTTATTATTAAAGAGCATTTCCACATCAGGCAAACGATTGCTGATATATAAATTGGCATTCGGGCAAAGACAGAAATACAAATTCGAAATTAAATCACCATAAAAAGTTTGTGCATATTCAACATCGGCTTCTTCGGTAAACACATTATGCACCAATATTAGCGGCTGGTTGATTTTAAATTGAGGCAAAATATCTTGCAAACTAGTTTTCCCTTCTGGCGCAAATGAATCCATCGAAATGTTGAAGCGACTATAAAAATCAGCAAAGCCTCCCGATTTTTTTTGATACAAAATGGTTTCTTCAATCGTTTCTTGGTTGTGTATGCAGATGAGATTATTCTCTTCGTATTCAACTATTTTTTGTAAAAGCGCAGTGGACACAGAATAAGGTGCATGCGGAACAATGGAAGTATTTGGAAAATGTGTTTTAAATTGATGATAAACTTCCAATATTTTTTCAAATCGAGCATTTGCCATTTCCACAGGAAAACCCGCGACCTCAATAAAATTATGATAATACAGCTGCTGCTTTGTTTTTTGTGGAATGGTATTGATATTGTTGCAAATGTCTCCCACCGCCACAATGCCATTTTGAATCATTTCATTTTCTGCAGTTGCAATGGCTGATGAAATGTCTATTTCTGAAGCATCTCGTTCCACCATAATCTTTCCCAAAAATTCAATCAAGCCTATATTTTTATCTACTTTTCCTTTGAGATGAGATAATTCTAAATGACAATGGCAGTTTATAAAACCCGGTGATAAAGTGCCTTCAAAAAACTCTATATCGCTTCCAGCTTCTGATGTAGGAACAATATCAATTATTACCCCATTTTCATCTACCAAAAGCACCGAATCTTCCGGTAAATATTGGTAACCATTAAAAATTGTTGTGGCTGTTAATTTTCTATACAAAATGATTGGTTGATATAATGTAAATTTGCACGCCTTGGTTTTAGTAAACCAATTAAAGATAAAATTACACTATGTTAGATAAACTGGATGCAATAAAGGCAAAATTTGATAATCTTGGCGTAGCACTTACCAACCCCGAAATTGTTAGCGACAATAAGAGGTACAGTGCAATGAGCAAAGAATATCGGAGTTTGGGTAAAATTGTAGATGTTAGAAACGCTTACGTAAAAGTATTGGACGATATCGAATTCAATAAAGAGGTTTTAAATTCGGATGATGAGGAAATGCGTGAAATGGCAAAAATGGAATTGCCCGAATTGGAGATCACAAAAGATGGATTTGAAAAGCAGATTAGAAACTTGTTGATTCCAAAAGATCCATACGATGAGAAAAATGCGATTTTGGAAATACGTGCTGGAACCGGTGGCGATGAAGCTTCTTTATTTGCTGGTAATTTATTGCGGATGTATTTAAAATACTGCGAAAAGAAAGGCTGGAAAACCGCGTTACTTAGTGAAAGTGAAGGTACCGTTGGCGGATATAAAGAGGTTCAATTAGAAGTGGTTGGTGATGATGTATATGGTACATTAAAATTTGAAAGTGGTGTACATCGCGTTCAGCGCGTGCCTGATACAGAGGCGAGTGGACGTGTACATACCAGTGCTGCTACGGTAGCGGTAATGCCCGAAGCAGAAGAGGTAGATTTTGAATTAAAAGAAAGTGACGTAAAAATGGAAACCGCTCGAAGTGGTGGAGCCGGCGGACAAAATGTAAATAAAGTAGAAACAAAAGTTTTTTTAACACATAAACCTACAGGTCTTGTGGTGGTTTGTCAAACCGAAAGAAGTCAGTTGGGAAATCGCGAAAAAGCGATGGACATGCTTCGTACCAAATTATACGAC
Source organism: Chitinophagaceae bacterium (assembly GCA_009885535.1). Classification (GTDB taxonomy): domain Bacteria; phylum Bacteroidota; class Bacteroidia; order Chitinophagales; family Chitinophagaceae; genus Ferruginibacter. Next base: position 3,050 of record VFKL01000085.1, read on the forward strand.
GAGGAAGTGCGTAAAGCAGAAGAAGCCATCTCGCATAAAAGAAAAAGTTTGGTGAGTACCGGTGATAGAAGTGCTAAAATTAGAACATACAATTATCCGCAAGGAAGGGTAACCGACCACAGAATTGGATTAACGGTTTATAACCTTGATAGCGTTTTAAACGGTGAAGTGCAAGAGTTTATTGAAGCGCTTCAGTTTGCCGAAAATGCTGAAAAATTAACCAGTCAGGAACAATAACCAATCAACGGGCTTTCGATAAAATCGCCTTAAAAACGAATGCTAATTGGCTAACGATCAACCGAATAAAAAAATATTTTTAAAGCGTCGTATAAATAACGATACAGCTACCGAAATGAGCTTCATCGAACATCTTGAAGCACTTCGTTGGCACGTCGTTCGCTCGGGCATCGTTTGGATTTTATCTGCCATTGTCATCTTTATTAACATAGATTGGGTGTTTGATAAAATCATTTTCGCTCCGGCACAAAATGGGTTTATTACTTATGATTTGCTCTGCAAACTTGGATATAAATTAGGCGTTGGCGATTCGCTTTGTATGCCACCAATGAACCTACAACTTCAAGGAAATACCATAAGCGGTCCATTTATGGCTGCGGTTTCGATTGCTATGATTGGCGGATTAATTGTTACGTTTCCGTATTTGTTTTGGGAACTTTGGCGTTTTATTAAACCTGCACTTTCTCCAAAAGAAATCAAATACTCAAAAGGCAGTATTTTCTGGGTGTCGCTGTGCTTTTTTTCGGGTGCCGCTTTCGGTTACTTTTTATTGGCTCCATTTACATTTAATTTTTTAGCCAACTTTAGTTTAGGCAGTGTAGGCGCTTACAAATACATTCCCACATTAGATGATTATATTGATACGTTAAACAACATCATTTTGGGTTGTGGCATTTCTTTTGAACTGCCTGTATTGGCTTATATCTTATCAAAAATCGGATTGATTAATGCTGGCTTTTTGAGAACCTACCGCAAATATGCTTTTGTAATTATTTTGATTTTAGCGGCTGTAATTACACCGTCTCCAGACTGGACCAGTCAGGTAATTGTGGCAATTCCTTTACTTTTACTTTACGAAATAAGTGTATTGATTGCTGCAAAAGTAGACAAACAAAAAGTACAAGAAGAGAAGGAATGGAGTTAGTCAATTGGTAAAATGCTTTTTTGTTTAAATTATAAAAACCAAACTTTAAAATAATGTACGCATTTGATTCACAAAAACCCATCGCCATTGGCTGCGATCATGCAGGACTAGATTATAAAGCCGCATTGATTGCTTTTTTAGAAAAAAATAATTATTCCGTAAAAGACTTTGGTACATACACCAATGATTCTGTTGACTATCCGGATTATGCACATCCCGTAGCAAATGCAGTTGAAACCAATGAATGTGGTTTTGGTATCTTAATTTGCGGCAGTGCAAACGGTGTAGCCATTACAGCTAATAAACATGCTGGCGTAAGAGCAGCCATTTGTTGGAAAGATGAAATCGCTGAATTATCTCGTTTACACAATAACGCCAATGTTATTTGCATACCAGCTCGATTTGTTCAAGTGGAAGAAGCCGAAAATATGGTAACTCTTTTTATGCAAACTGTATTTGAAGGTGGACGACACGAAAACAGGGTTTTAAAAATTAATTGCAATTAAAATTATTTTTATGAAAAAAATATGCACCATTGCCTGTTTATTGATGGTTTCAGTTTCAGGCTTTGCTCAAATTCAACTTGAAGCAAAATATGCGAGAATCATCAATATAAACACGTTGAAAAAACATTTAAACATCATTGCCAGTGATAGTATGGAAGGACGTGAAACGGGTACAGAAGGACAAAGAAAAGCTGCGGCTTATATTGAACAGCATTTCAAAGCAATCGGACTGAAACCAATTCCGACATTAAACGGATACCAACAATTTTTTCCATTAAAATTTGATTCGGTTGTTTCAAGTTCTTTGTCCATTTCGAATGAAAAATTGACTTCAGGAACTGATTTTATTTGTCCAATTTCAAAAAATAAAACCAACCAATTTACGTCTAACGAAATTGTATTTGTGGGTTACGGTATTGATGATGATCAATATTCGGATTATACAAATACCAATGTAGCCGGAAAATTAGTAGTGATGTTTACAGGTGAACCAAAGAAAAAAGACAAGTTTTTTATACGCTCAAATAATGATGATGCCAGATGGGATTTGGAATTAAAATTGCAAACGGCCAAAGATAAGGGAGCAATTGGCGCGTTAATTATTGATAAATCAATGCCCACTTTTAGCAAGGGGATGGTAATGAGAAACAGCAAAACAGGATTTTCTTTCAACACAAATGATGCCGACGAAAATGGATTGAGTTATGCTTATATCAGCCACGAATCAGGAAAAAAAATAATCGGTATTGACTTCGATAATATTTTAGATGCTGCTACAAAATTTATGCTTTTAAATGAGATGAAAAAATCTTTTTCTATTGCATCAGCATTTGATTTTCAAAAAGTTTCAGGAACCGTTAATGCAAGCAATGTATTGGGCATTGTAGAAGGATCTGATAAAAAAGATGAGTATGTTTTTCTTACTGCGCACTACGATCATTTAGGAAAATACGATGGAGTAATTTATAATGGTGCTGATGACGATGGAAGCGGAACAGTTACGGTGATGCAGATGGCACAAGCATTTGCGCAAGCTAAAAAAGATGGAAACGGTCCAAGAAGAACCATGGTATTCATGACCGTTAGTGGCGAAGAAAAAGGATTATGGGGAAGCGAATATTATTCAGAACATCCATTATTTCCTCTAGAAAAAACCAGCGTTGATTTAAATACGGATATGATTGGCAGGGTTGATACAGAAAGAAAAACAGCCGACACACTAAATTATGTGTACGTTGTAGGACACAATAAAATAAGTTCAGAACTTCCTATTATTAACGAAGGCATGAACAAAAAATACACTAATCTTGTATTGGATTATAAATTTGATGACCCCAACGATCCAAACAGAATTTATTACCGCAGCGACCATTACAATTTTGCCCGTAAAGGGGTTCCGGTATTGTTTTTTTATGATGGAATGCTACAAGCGGATTATCACAAGCCAACAGATGATGTAGATAAAATAAATTGGCCTTTGTTTCAAAAAAGAGCGCAGATGATTTTTTATACCGCTTGGGAAATGGCAAATAGAGAAAAGATGCTTAAAAGAAATAAGCCCATTCCAAAAGATTAAAATTTAAATGAAATTTAAAAAGCCCCGTCCAATACCGGGGCTTTTTGTTTGACCTGTAGTTCCTAACAAAAGAATGTTTAACCTGAATTTTTATGTTGAAAATTTCAACTGCAAAATCTTGGCTTAAAGAGGTGTTTTTATTTTAGGTTATTTTTA
>VFKL01000185.1 GCA_009885535.1 Chitinophagaceae bacterium
TAAAAGCTGTTTATGCTCAATTTTACAGCGGCTTGTTTGTAAATGCAGATGAGATAGAAAAATCTTTTAAAAAGACTGGATTTGTAAATCTTCTTGGAGATTATAATCTTGAAGTAGATGACAGCTCTTTTGTAGAATTTTTAAAAGGCTCAGGTCGTTCATGGATAATGAAAGCTAAAAAAGAAAAAAGTGATATTTCTTTAAATTTTTCCAATGGAATATTAAGTATTAAGAAGTCATCAGTAGATATTTCGATTCTCTAAAAATGTTGAAAGATGTTATTCCGCTTTGCCATAGGGTTTACTTTTTTGATAATTCATCCGAAGGGAATGATACATCTATTACACCCTTAGCAGAAATAGGTAAGGATAAGAAATTAAAGTTGCTAAGTACGAATCAACCATGGTGGCTAAAGGAATATGTTATCGATCCAATGTTTTCATAGAACTGTTTCTTGCCTATATTTTTCATTTGAATTTATTCCAAGTTTGGTGATTAAAATCAATTGTTTTAGTTTTGTTTTTGCATGGTTCAGAAAACTGTTCCAAATTGAGTAAAATCGTGGTTTTGACGCTATCTTGACACCACAGGGATTTTTTAAAATTGATAAATTACTGATTAGCAACAATTTAGTATTGCTAGGTATACAACGAATCGACCCTAACGCGGTCACAAAGAACAGAAAAGGGTTTCAAGAGATTGGAACCCTTTTCTATTTAGGATAGCCCAATAATTATGAATCTGCTATAAAAAAACGCTGATATTTTTTAAAATCTACTCCCCATTTATTTAACATCCTATTATAACCATAATACTTTTTCACTGATTATTTTTAAACATAGTTATTATTTAGCAATACCTATTTAATTCGCTAGTGAACAAATAAATTAGAAAGAACTTTTAAACTTATTTTTTTGCGATTTAATGAGGGGACAAAGATTTTTTTCATTCAATAAATGATATCGAAGGTTGTAACTAACTATTTAATCAGAGTTTTTGGTTATTTAATAAATACAAAACTGTATAGTAAAATAAAAAATAAATATTTTAATGATGGATATGGATAGCATTATGAGCTTGATTTTGTGTGTTTCAATTTCAATTTTATTATTACTTTATTTGGATGGAAAAAAGGTTTCGATAAAATCTTTTTTATTTGAAAATAAAAAATGGAATTTGAATGTTCCGTACACTAAATTGGTTAAAGAAATCATTACATTTTCCGGTGAAATTTTACTCAAAGAAAAAATAAAATATTACCCTTCTTTTGAAATAAAATATTATAAATCAAAAAAAATGATGGGTTGCTATGATGGTTCACAAGATCATATAACCATCTATTTAAAAAATCACAACGACATCCCTTCTATTGTTGATACGATTCTACATGAAGTGGCCCACCATATTCAAAATAAATCTAGAAAAAAAGAGTTTAAGCGTTATGGGCATTATACAAATAAGTATGGTTATAGGGATAATCCTTTGGAAATAGATTCAAGAGATTTTGCTGAAAAAAATACGATGTCTTGTATTAAATATCTTGAAAGTAGAAAAATTATTTCGGTAAAATGAATGATAAGTAACTCAACTTAAATTGATTATTTTAATGTTCGTCTAAATTTCACTTCCTTTTTAATGAAAAAATTATGCTTTTAAAAAACGCGATTATTTTACTTGCCATTTTCTTAATTTTTGGTTGTAAAATCAAAAATGTAGAATCACACATTGAAAAAAGAAATGTCATTCTCAAAAAAGATGATGATGCTTATTTAAAGCGGGTAGACAAAAAAATAAATGAAATCAATGCTTACATAGAAAAGAAAAATGGGTACAATAAAGAGATTGCTTTTTTATTAGACATGAAAATATCTTCTGGTAAAAATAGGTTTTTTATTGTTGATCTTCGGAATAAAAAAATAATTAAGAAAGGACTTGTAGCGCATGGTTATGGTTCAAGTATTTTAAATTCAGATTCTTTGCAGTTTAGTAATGTACCCAATACGATGGCTACATCAATTGGTAAATATAGCATTGGTAAATCCTATTATGGTAAATTTGGAAAGAGCTATAAATTAATCGGGCTTGATAATTCAAATAGTAAAGTTTTGGAAAGAAATATTGTTTTACATAGTTATAAAGATGTTCCGGAGCAAGAAGTTGATGGTGCTATATGTTATAGCAAAGGATGTCCAATGGTTTCGTTTGGTTTCTTTAAAGAAATTGAAGGTTTGATAGATTGTTCGAAGCTTACTATTTTGATCTATGTTTATTATTGAAAAAAGTGGGGTGTGTGATGCACTAAAAACTTAAGGTGAGATTTTATTTTACTACTTGTAGCACCCAAAGAAATGTATATGAGCGCTCATAATTCATGTAAAATTATTCAAAGCACCCATATTTAAAGTAAAGTACTTTTAATTTATCGGGAAGTAAAGCAATTACATGTTTTTTGAATTTGATCTCAATTCGAATATGTATTTGATAAATCACTTTGCAAATTGATTAATGACGGTTGTTGTTTCAATATTGTTACACTCAGCAGGTTTTACCTTAATAATAAAGCGTAACATGATATAACCAAGAATGCACGTATAAAGATTGAAGCAGACAAGATACGGCTTAACAAACCAGAAATTAAAGAAATAGCAATTGACACGTTGAATTACCTCAACACTACAGAAACGATATTCGATCAAATTGGGATACCAGGGAAAAAAGGAAAACGTTGTGTATCTGGAAATTAGCATTAGTAGTTTAATTGGTATGATAATCAATCTTTTTTTATACAAGCATATGAATTATATTTAGTTTTTAATAGCTACCAATTGTTACAAAAATCTACCATTCAATTATTACGCATTCCATTTAGCTTTTTTCTAATGCCGGTGTATTGGTTTGCCCTCAGTATTACCCATCAAATTAATTATACAAAAGCTATTTTGGTTTTTATACTCTTGCATGCGATTCTTTATCCGGCTAGCAATGGTTACAACAGCTATAATGATAGAGACACAGAAAGTATTGGTGGAGTGGTTAATCCAATGCAACCTACTAAACAATTATACTACATTACGCTTGCTTTAGATTTCATAGGATTTGCACTTTCTTTTTTAATCAGTAATGTATTTGCTGGATGCTTTCTCTTTTTTATTATCTGCTCAAGGTTGTACAGTTGGCGGGGATTGCGACTAAAACAATATCCTATTTTGGGTTATTTGTTGGTTATTTGTAATCAAGGTTCACTGGTATTCTTTGCTATTGCACATGGCGTTAGTACCAACCTTACCATGGAAGTTCCCTTTTTATTGCTACTTGCGGCAGGTTTATTAATTGGCGGATTTTACCCAATTACCCAAATTTACCAGCACAAACAAGACAGCAATGATGGAGTTAAAACCATTTCGATTTTACTAGGGAAAAGAGGCACTTTTATTTTTTGTGGCATTCTATATTTACTCGCGTTTATTTGTTTGTTTTTGTATTTTCAATCGAAGATGATGTCAGATCATTTTTGGGTTATTCAACTATTTTTCATTCCAGTAGTATTTTATTTTTTAAAATGGATGTTGGCTGTATGGAATAATCCTCAAAAAGCCGATTTTAAAAATACCATGCGAATGATTTGGCTTGCTAGTACTTGTACTAATTTGGCATTTATCACTTTATTAATTTTGAATCATTTTGGCTAATATCATATCTATAGCAACAGCAAGTCCAACTTATGCACATAAGCAGGAAGACATTTTGCAGTACATGCAAAAAGTATATCAATTAGATTCAGAAGAAAAAAGAAAGCTAGGTTTTCTGTATCATCATAGTGGTATAGAAACAAGACATTCTGTAATTCCTGATTATGGTAGTAATGTAACCGACTTGAATTTTTTGCCTCAAAATGATTATGATCCATTCCCAAATATTGATCAAAGAATGGAATTATACAAAAGTAAAGCTGCCTCTATTTCCATCGAAGCGATAAAAAAATGTATCGACACGCATATTGAAGATGCTCAAATTACGCATCTAATTACCATCAGTTGCACTGGCATGAGTGCCCCAGGACTAGATCTAGAAATTATGGAAGAGATGGCGTTATCGCCCACTTTATTTAGAACTTCTGTTAATTTTATGGGATGTTATGCAGCCATACATGGATTAAAATTGGCAAAATTTATTTGTGATAGTGAGCCAGATGCACAGGTCGTAATCGTTGCCACAGAATTATGTACTTTACATTTTCAGAAAGAATATACCATAGAAAATGCATCAAGTAGTCTCTTATTTGCCGATGGAGCAGCAGCAGTTTTGATAAGTAACACACTAACAAGTTCAAAAGCGTTGCAGATTGAAAGTTTTCATTCACAGGTAGCATTTCAAGGCAAAAAGGACATGGCTTGGGAGATCAATAGTAAGGGATTTTTAATGACCTTAAGTAGTTATATCCCACAACTCATCAAAGAAGATATTGAATTACTTGTTGCCGCTGCGCTTCAGAAAAAAGGGTTAACGCATCAAGAAATTCCTTATTGGTGTATTCATCCGGGCGGCAAAAAAATTGTGGATGTGATTGAACAAAAATTATCTTTAACAGCAGCACAAACAAAATTTGCTAGAAAAGTGTTAGCTGAAAACGGAAATATGTCGTCTCCAACCATTTTATTTGTATTAAAAGAAATTATGGAGTCTTCTATTCAATCTGGAGAGCGCATTTTTGGGATTGCATTTGGGCCAGGGCTAACGATGGAAACCTTTTTATGCAAAAAAATATAACGCTTCAGCAATGAATTTTAAAAAAAGATCTTATCAAAAGGAATTATTAGATGGGGATGACATTCCTTTTCCGGCAATTGCACAAACGATGCGCGAACTCAATACCATTAATACATTATTGGGTGGGCACGCCATTACTTTAAATGGGTTTAAGCAATTGGTAAAAGACAAAAAAGAAATTACTGTTTGTGAAATGGGTTGTGGAGGCGGAGATAATTTACTAGCTATTGTAAAATACTGTCAAGAAAATAAAATCAAGATTCATTGTATTGGAATTGATTATAATAAAGAATGTATTGCTTTTGCCAAACAAAATGAATTCCTGAAAGACAATACAGAATTCATTTGTAGCGATTATGCAAAAGTAAATTTTGAAACCAATCCTGATATTATTTTTTCTAGTTTATTTTGTCATCATTTCACAGATGTGGAATTGGTATTACAACTAAACTGGATGAAAACGCATGCCAGAGTAGGGTTTTTTATCAATGATTTACAACGTCATTGGTTGGCGTTTAATTTGATTCATATACTTACACAGTTATTTTCAAAATCGTACCTCGTAAAAAACGATGCATCTTTAAGTGTTGCAAGAGGGTTTAGAAAATCGGAATGGCAATTGCTTTTTTCGAAAGCTGACA
>VFKL01000027.1 GCA_009885535.1 Chitinophagaceae bacterium
ATGGTGTTGGTGGTTTTTGAACGCAGATTGTTTTTTTAATGGTATCTGTGCCGCAAGAGTTTCTGACAAAATTCGAAATTTCATACGTACCGGGTGTGCTAAATGTTGCCGTTAAAATTGCAGAACCCCAAGTTGCTGGATTATTTGTTGGAGTTGGAAATCCCAATGTGCCAGTAGAAATGGTATAACCTGTAGATGGAGAAATTACCCAATTATTTGGTGATGTATATGTACATACCCCTGAATTAGAAACAGTAACACCATCTGTAGATGTGTTTGTAAATGTAACCAACTGATTATTACATACAATTGTATCCGGAGAAATTGTAAAATTCGCTTTTGGTTTTTTATTAATAGTAATTGGCTCAATCGTTAAATCTGAAAATCCACAAGGGTTTTGAGCACGAATCGTTAATTTATAAGTATTAGGGGTTATACCACCTGATGCTCCACAAGAAGCATTATTAAAGGTATGAGAATATTGAGCGGGTAATGTTGCAAGTGTTTCTACAGGAGATCCATCATTTATTGTTACAATATAAATTGTACCAGGAGGATTGGTGGTAGCTTGAGATGGAAGAGTTAGGGTAAAAGGGGCACAGAGTCCAATTGTACTTCCTGGATTACTAAAAGGAACTGCTGGGTTTGAACCTTTATATATACTATATGTATTAGTATTTACACATCCATTTACACCAGTTACAGTAAAAGTTAATGTATTGTAACCTGTGTTTATATAATTATGAGTGGCTACACCTGTATTTAAAGGCCAAGTGCCTGTAGCTGTAAAAGTTGGTGTTGCATCTCCCCAATTAATAAGATAATTGGTGTTATTTGTTATTGATAAGTTTGTTACTTCTAAATAATTTAAACCATTATCACCATCACATATACTAAACGGTGTGGCGTCACTGAAATCCCCAAGTGTCGGATCCGGCAATTGCTTCACCGTCACCACCTGCGATCTAGTACTCTTACACCCAGTTGCACTTACAGTCGTTGTTAGCGTTACCGTAAAATTCTGACTCCCATTTCCCGTACTTGCTAAATTATACGTATGATTTACACTAGTTCCTGTTACATCTGTAGTGCCATCTCCAAAATACCAACTAAATGTTTGTCCAACAATTGCAGTTGTTGAAAATGCAATTGAACCACGTGAGCAAATGGTGGTTGGCGTTGCAGTAATTACAGGTGTTGCAGGATTTGGATTTACAGTAATTGTTGTTGAAGCAGTATTTTTACAACCATTAGAACCCGTTCCTGTTACGCTATAAGTTGTTGTTGCTGTAGGATTTACTGTTAATGGATTTGTTACTGCTGATGTTGGCGTCCATATATAAGAATCAGCACCATTTGCTGTAAGTGTAGTTGAATTTCCTAAACAGATACTATTATCCGATGCAGATACAGTAACAGATGGCAATGGTTTAATGGTAACAACTACATCATTCAATGTATCTGCTACACTTGGAGAGCCAGTATAAACAATACAAGTATAAGTGTATGTTCCAACTGCAGTAGCGGTAGAAGTAAATACGTTACTGGTTGCACCAGAAATAAATGTTGCACCAGGCCTTTTTATCCATTGATAGGTAGAACCAGCTGGGGCTCCTGAAACTGTAAATACGCTAGTATTTGTAGTATTAAAACAAAAAGTTGCACTAGTAGGCGTAATCCCAGCAACAATCGGCAAAACTCCAATTTCTTCGCCAGTTATTTTTATTGGTTTAATCCCCTTCCCACTTACCTCCCCAATCCCCACAAACAATATTACCACCAAAAACAAATTAAAAATATTTTTACTTGTATTTCTCATATAAGATGTATAAACGCTAAATGCCATATTAAATTATAAATTGGTCAAATATTTTCAATTTTATAATGCAAAATGTATGTTGTTTGAGACTATTAAATTTATCCAGTTGGTGAAAAATCAATCTTTTTTATTCGTATGATATTCTTTTAAATAATACAATTGGGTATCTGTAATGGTCCATTGAAAGTGTCCCTAATAGATAACACATCAGCATTTTACTAGATAATCATGGACTAATTCATAATTCAATTTGGTATCAAATCCTCTTCCCAAAAACCACACCAACTTAATCCACCATAAAATCTTTTTACCAATAAAATCCTTCACGCAAGTTTTTACCTGCGTTTATACAAATGCACCATTAAAATTTTCCGCTATTAATTTTTTTGAAAAAGGATAGATTGTTTGGGTACATATAAATCTGTGAATAGAATGTTCACAAATTTATATATTTATTCCTTCGCCTCAAACAAAAATTGAGGTTATTTTATTATTACCACTATTGGCCTTAATTCGCCCATACCTGCTTCAACGATAAATATGATGGTCGAAATTGAGTGTTGTACCAGCCGCCAGATTGAACAATTCTAACCAAACCAAACCATTCTTCCACATCATTTGCATCCTGTGTGTACGAATCCTGTAAATCAAATTTCCACCATGAATCCAAATACTCATGCACACATGTGCCTGCTATAGGCAAACGCGTTGTTTGTAAATCATTGATATTGGATAATAACCCCGAAGCCTGCTCCTGCTCTGTGTTTCCGCCATATCCATAATTGGGTGCGCCTACATGATTTGCATTCGGCGATACACTCAACCCCATCTCTGTTAACAACAATGGCATCGAAGGATAGCGCCCTTTTAACTCCTCAACCCAACCCTGAAACAACGAACCCGATCCACTACCCACCTGCGTTTGAGGACGATACTCAGGCACCGAATACGAATACACGTTATGACACCTGAAATCCAAAAATTCCGTATCTATCATATCAGCCGTTCGAATATCATTTGAATAAGACACCAACGACAAACGACCATAATTTGTAAACTCATATTCCTTTACATAATCCGCCATTTCTGCAATAAATGCTTCCGTTGCATTTATGTTTCCATTGGTAAATACATATTCTCCCGAATAACTATTGATGTTTGGATGCGCCAAATTGGTACTCCGTATGCTTGATGCACTCAACTCATTTCCTACCAAATAAGCAATTATGGGTGGATTTTTTTTGGTGTACACCGAGTATATTCTATCAATTACCGATCTGATATATGTTTTTGTATTGGCTTTAAATGTTGGATCCTGAAAATCTACCTGATCTCCATTTATCCAAATGGTTTGTAAAATAGATAATCCGCCATTGGCCTTAATCGACTCGTAACATTTTTTGGGCGCACCCCACAAACGAACCGTATTGGCGCCCATCGCTTTTATGTTAATCATATCCTGATTAATGCTGTTTGAAAAATTCAATGGCAGATTTGTGTTTTGCTCCGTTTCCCACGGCAAAGTTCCTGGATATCCAGGCACATATACCACACCTTTTACCTCAAATGGAAGGTCGTTTTTTAAAATAAAATGATTGTTTACTGAATAAATATCTGCAGTTGGTGATGTTGGTATGAAAACGTTAGTATTTGATTTTTCTTTGGTGCATGAACAAGTCATCAATAATAGAATAACATTTAAATTAATGAAATACCTTAACCGCATAATAAAGTTTGTATAAAGTTAACCCAATGAGCATTCAAACTGTATTTTTATAAAAATTATAAAATTTAGTTAATTGTATATATAAGCTTTTTTGTTTAAAATATAAATGGCAATTTGATCAAACTATGGAATGGATTTTACCAATATTATTGATTTGCATTTCTCTGATGATTTATTTCTACAATTTTAAAAAGAAAAATAATTCGTCAAACAATGATGTTATTGCACCAAATCCACAAGAGCCAAAAAATATCAATCTAACTCATGATGATTTAAAAAAAGAACTCTGCCATCGCATTACAGACTATCTCAATAAAAATAAAATTTTATATACCACTGCTGATGGGGGTTCGTCTTATCGAATCATTTATGAAAACGGAAAAAACGACGAGCACCAAATTTTAATCGAAATTCCCAACCAAAAAAGTTTCATCAAATTTTCTTGTCTCATTTTTAGAAATGTACCCGATGAAGCGCTTAGCAGATCTGCAGAAATCATTACACGTATCAATAACCGTTATACGCTTGGAAATTTGTTGTTAATGTATGAAGAGCGGTTGATTATTTTTGAAGCCAATATGATACTAACCGATATCCATCAAGTTACAGAAGAGTTTATTGAACTGTATTTAAATGAGTCCATTAAAGCAGGTTATTGGTGCAAACCATTGATAAATAAAGTCATCATTGACCATGAAGAACCCATTATTGCTTTACTCGAATTTATAGAGTAGTGTTTATTTTTTATCTTGATCCATTAAAAATTCTTCGTAGGTAATCCATTTCTTTTTCTCCCAACTTAATATTTCTGTAGCCGATTTATCTAAAAATAATTTATAATCAAACTTGTTATTTCCTGGTGCAATATATCCGGGGTAATACCATTCAATATTGTTGTTTTTACAATATTCAAGCTTTTTCAAAACCAATAATTTTCCTAGAGAAAAGGATTTATAATCTGGATGGTAAATGTTTTTAATGCCTGCAATTGTATTTTTCCCTTGATCAAAAATACCAAGCCCAATCAATTTATTTTCTGAGCGAATTTCTATTTTATACGTACTATAAACCTGGCAATTTGTATCTGCCAATAATTCTTTAATGGTATAGTTGGTAATAAAATCAATTTGGCTAAAATACACATCATGCAACAATTCCATTTCTTCAGTTAGCGAAAATGGCTCTATAGAAAAATGGAATGAACTAGATTTCTTTAATAACTGTTCGGATGATTTACTTATTTGAATTTGATTTACCTGATATCTAACCCAATACACACGAACCCAATCATCACCGCTAGATGTAGTATCTGTTGTAAAAATTTCTGCACCAAATCTATACCAACCGTTTTCTAAGTATTGATCCAGCATGTCGTTTTTAATACTTGGGTGGCTATGAAAAAGCATGTTTTCAATCATAGAGGTAGGGTTTTATACTTCATTAAAAATAGAAATTACAAACCAATTACAATGTTAAAAAAGATAGAAATTGAATGCCGTGTACAATAATCAATTTTGTGTGTACATTTTTTAATAAATAGATTACTTTAGTGTCATGCGAGTAATTGCAGTCATATTATTAATGTTTATTTTTGGATGTCATTCATCTGAAAATAAAAACCAATCAAAATCTGGTTCGGTATATGTTAAGCCAAGTATAGACAAAAATGGAAAATTTAGAAAAGGGCATGTTAGAAAATCCGTTTCCACCAGTAAAGACGCCATAAAAAACCAAAGCCGGAGCCGATATTACTACCAAACACGAGGCAAATTCCGCAGAAAAAAATAATTAAATAAGCTTTTTAAGTAACAATACTTAGGGATATCATGTGTAAAAACTCAATTTTCAAACTGATTGTTATCATTGCTTGTGTTCAATCATTTGCCGATGTACTTTTACTTCAGATAAGCGCGCAACATATCTGATACCAATGAAAAACTAAAACCAAAATCCAAATCCTAAAAAAATCAAATCATCCAAATCCTAAAAAACTAAACCCGTATTTACATCCAAATCCAAACACAATCCAATCCGAATGAAAAAACCCAATTATCCAATCCAAATGAAAAAACCAATTCACTAAATGGTGTTCATTCATCCGAAGTGAAAAATTATCCGAATCCAATCCAAATGAAAAAATCAAAAAATCCTAACCTGTAGAAAACTAAAACCAAATTATTATCTTAATCCAAACACAATCCAAATGAAAAAATCTTATCCAATCCAAATGAAAAAAACCATGAGCTGATGATTTACAGAGGCTTCAGAATCCTGATGAACACTATTACTTATATTTAAACCGAAGCCAAAATAAATTCATAACCGCCATTGCAGCAATGTAATAGGCGGTTTTTTTGTGGAAAAGGGGGAAGAGAGGTTTGTGAGGTTTGAGGGGTTTGTGAGGTTTGTGAGGTTTCAGAGGTTCAATTTGTTCAATGAGTTCAAAAGGTTGGGTGCATTCACATAGATAATCAAATGCTGATTTGTTTTAATTTGTTAATC
>VFKL01000166.1 GCA_009885535.1 Chitinophagaceae bacterium
AAAGTGCAGGAGCGTACCAATAGTTTAACCCAAACACTTAATGAAAAAGATCTGTTGATTTCCGAAAAAAACATCTTGCTTACGGAAGTGCATCATCGCGTTAAAAACAATCTACAGGTGATTAATGGTTTACTAGAATTAAGAAAAGAAGGAATTGAAGATGAGAAAGCCCGCGCAGCTTTTGACGAAGGTAGGAGTGGAGTTGCCAGTATTGCTATGATTCATGAACTCTTGTATCGAAATGAAATTACCGGCACGTTAGAATTTTCCATCATCGCTCAAAATTTAACCACCAAAACAGCGCAGTTATTTGCGGCACAAAAAAAACAGATTGATTTTGACTTTGATTCATTTGATATAAAACTCAATCTCGACCAATCCATTACTTTAGGATTGATTTTGAATGAGCTACTCATGAATGCTTTTAAATATTTACCTGCAGAAAAAAATAATGAGGTGAAAATTGATTTAGTGAAAACCGATGACGGTAGTTATCTTTTTACATTCCATGATAATGGCCCAGGTTTGGAAAATGAAAGCTTGTTTGAAAAAGCCAATACCATTGGATTTAGTATTATAAAAAGATTGGCTAAACAATTGAAAGGCAAAGCAAGTTATACCTTTGATCATGGAAGTAAATTTGTTATTCAATTTGCAGCTTCGGAAAAAATGGATCAATCATAAAATTGAATTTTTACTTTCAATTTGTAGATTAGTTCGCAGACAGGATTTTGCATATCAATATCTTCATTCGGATAATTTTGTTTTATTTGCATTTTGTTTTTAGCCCACTATTTAATACCGATTGGATATCTGTAATGGTCCAATGAAATTGTCCCAAACAGCTACCACATCGGCATTATACTAGAAAATTATGGACTAATTTATAATTCAATTTGGTATAATTTAGCTAAAAAATAAAATGTCACCTTCAATTAAAAAACTTTCAGTAATAACATGAAGCAATTAAAAATCGGAATCGTAGAAGATGAGGGCATTACCACCGAAATCATTGTGCGTACGTTGGGCAAACTGAATTATAAAGTAGCCGAGCCTGCATCAACTTATGAAGAGGCGATAAACATGCTTACCACAGAGCAGCCCAATTTAGTGTTGATTGACATTAATCTGAATGACAAAAAAGATGGGATAGATCTTGCTAATTATATCAAAAAGCATTTGAATATTCCTTTTATTTTTCTAACTGCCAATGGCGATGCATCTACCATCAATCGGGCAAAACATTCACGACCACTGGCTTTTTTAATCAAACCCTTTACACAAGTAGATTTACATGCTGC
This sequence comes from Chitinophagaceae bacterium, assembly GCA_009885535.1. Classification (GTDB taxonomy): domain Bacteria; phylum Bacteroidota; class Bacteroidia; order Chitinophagales; family Chitinophagaceae; genus Ferruginibacter. The sequence goes on from VFKL01000166.1 coordinate 1,302, forward strand.
CATTGAAACTGCTTTGAATTTGCACCAATCCGATACGTCAACTTCAAAAGAAAAAGAACAATACCTGTTTTTTAAAGTTGGCGGTGTTATTGAAAAGTTTTTTATTACTGATATTTTGTTTTTTGAAAACGATGCTCGGAATTTCAATATTCATTTTAATGATGGTAAAATAGTTTCTATAAGAATAACGGCAACTGAGCTCTTAGAGAAATTGCCGGATGATATATTTATGCAAATACAACGAACTTATATTGTGAACTTGAATCATATCCAAAAAATCGACTTGTCTTTTGTTTATGTGGGCGAACATAAACTCATTTACAAAAGATCATTGAAAGAAAAATTGTTGGAGAGGATAAAGTAGGTTTGGGAAGTTTAAGATGTTTTTGAGGTTTAAGAGGTTTTTGAGGTTTAAGAAGTTCAAAAGGTTCAATGGGTTCAATGAGTTCAAAAGGTTGGGGATTTAGGTCTGCCGATGTTGGTGTTTTCACCAATCATCAAAGGGGATGAGAGAAAATGTTTCAGAAGTACAATGCGTTCAATAAGTTCAAAAGGTTGAAAGCACTTTCCATTTGTTAGCATCTTTGTTTTATAATAAACTTTGTGACTTTGCGCCTTCGTGTCAAAAAAATGCGGCAAGCACGTCATAAGAAAGCCCCCTCAATCCCCCAAGGGGGAAGGGGTCCAGAGTGAAAATGAAAGCGAGAGCGTTGAATTAGTCCTGGCTTTTATCTTCATTCACATTCTGTTTCTCACTCTAATCAAAAGAAATTTCACTAATCATCAAAGTGTAAAAGGTTCAATATGTTCGATATGTTCAAAAGGCTGGTTTTTCGTTTTTGGCTTCTTGAACCTGTAGCATTTTTTGAAGTTTAGAATGCTCAAGCTCCCTTCACCTTTGGGGGAAGGGTTGGGGAAGGGGGCTTCAAACAACAAACAATCATCGGTCTCGTTTTTTATATAAATAATCAAATTATTGATTTGGAATAATTACTTTTGCTCATCATTATTGATTTGTAAATTTAATTATTATATATATGTATTGTGCAAGAAACATAGATAAAGAATTGATAGCTTGGATGTTATCTGAAAACAGAAAGCCATTAATGATAAGAGGCGCGAGACAGGTAGGGAAGTCTTCTTCTGTAAAAAATTTGTCGAAAAGTTTTAAATATTTCGTTGAAATTAACTTCGATGAAAACCCACAATATTGTCAGCTTTTCGAACAAAATCTATCTGTAATTGAAATATGCGAACAAATATCGTTGATAGCCAGCACGCCTGTAAAACCGGGAGAAACATTATTATTTCTTGATGAAATTCAGGTGTGTATTCCTGCGATTTCCATGCTCCGGTATTTTTATGAAAAAATTCCGGAGCTTCATGTTATAAGCGCAGGCTCTTTATTGGAATTTGCGCTGTCTGAAATACCTTCTTTTGGCATTGGGCGAGTAAGATCATTATTTATGTATCCCCTTTCTTTCAGTGAATTTCTTTTGGCAATGGGTGAAAAAAATCTGAATGAAGAAATAGACAAAACAACAATAACTAGGCCCTTACATGATTTGGTACATCAAAAACTATTGCTGTACTATAAAAAATTTCTTGTCATTGGAGGAATGCCTGAAGCGGTTAGCAAATATGTGGCTACCAGTGATTTGTTGGAGGTGCAACGTGTTTTAAATGACCTCGTTATTGCAGTGCAAGCCGATTTTGCGAAGTATAAATCCCGTGTTACGGCTGCTAGGTTGCAGGAGGTGTTTAATGCTATTGCATTACAAATGGGACAGAAATTTACCTATTCGTATTCAAATACCACCCAAACCATCGCGCAGGTAAAAGAAGCCATCGCCATGTTGAAAATGGCAGGATTGATTCACGCAGTAACCCATAGCTCTTCAAATGGTATTCCGCTTGGTGCAACTGTCAATGTCAAGAAAACAAAATACTTGATTTTTGACACAGGAATATTTCAACGCATTTTAGGATTAAATATTAGTGATTTGATGTTGAGTGATGATTTGAATGTTGTTAATAAAGGCAGTATAGCCGAATTATATGTTGGACTAGAGTTGCTAAAATCAGAAAGTTGTTATCAAAAAACAGAATTGTACTATTGGCAACGTGAAGCGAAAAATAGTCAGGCTGAAGTGGATTATGTATTTCAGTCGGAAGGTGAAATTGTTCCGCTCGAAGTGAAGTCGGGCACAAAGGGAAGTATGCAAAGTCTTTTTCTTTTTTTAAAGGAAAAAAACGTCAAAAAAGGTTGTCGAATCTCCTTGGAAAATTTTTCAACGCTTCAGCAATTATTAATTATTCCTTTGTATGCAACACACAGGCTACCTCATCTTTTGAAAACAAACATTTGATTTTCGTTTTTTTTGTCAAGAGGTTTGTAGGGGTTTGTGAGGTTTTTGAGGTTCAATGGGTTCAATGAGTTCAAAAGGTTGGGGATTTAGGTCTGCCGATGTTGGTGTTTTCACCAATCATCAAAGGGGATGAAAGAAAAGGTTTCAGAAGTTCAATGCGTTCAATATGTTCAAAAGGTTGAAAGCATTTGCCATAAATTATCAACTTTGTTTTATAAAAAATCTTCGTGTCTATGCGCCTCCGTGTCAAGAAAATGTTCAAAAGGTTCAATGTGTTCAAAGGGTTCAAAAGGTTGTAAGTGACTCGTCCTAAAAAAAAGTTTACAGTTTAATTGATTAATCCTGTTATTAGTTTGCAAGTATTTTCCGTTTTTGGCTTCTTGAACCGGTAGCGTTTTTTGAACTTCAAAATGCTCACGCTCCCTTCACCTTTGGGGGAAGGGTTGGGGAAGGGGGCTTCAAACGCCAAACGTCAAACGCCAAACGCCAAACAACAAACAACAAACAAAAAAATCAACAAAAAACAAGCATTTTCTGCATCTCGTGTCGCAAAAACAGCATTGTTTACCAACAAAGTTATTTTTTGGATTTTTTTAATTATTGTTGCAAAAAGCAGATTCAAAAATCTATTTCAAAAACATCAATCTTAAATGAAAAATAACTACCTAGGCGTTTATGCCTTACTGCTAGTATTGTTTAGTTTTGTGTCAAATGCGCAAAATATTTTTGCTCCTACAACTGCTATTTACAACAAAAATCAAAATGTAGCATTTCCTTCAGCGTCACAATTTTACAACAGCAAAATCACGTACAAAATCATTCAAGCAGCCAATAAAACAAGGTGCTATGATATTTCAGCCGATGGCAAAATCATGATTCATCAGCCATCAGCGCCTGAATTGTCCGGCAATGAAGGATTTAACACCAAAGCCACTACACAAAAAGTAGCGGATTGGGTCATTCAAAAAATTAAAAATGGAGAAATACCTCCAAGATTTACTAAAGTAGAATTACAAAAAATAGGTTCATTATAATAAAAAATTAATTACAAGTATTCAATCGTTTTTTTATGAAAAAATTATCCGCTTTATTCCTGTTGGTTTCGATCTTGTTTTTTGGAGAAACAACACTTCGTGCTCAGGCACCAACCATTACTACCTTTAATCCGGCAAGTGGTTCTCCGGGTACAGCTGTCACCCTAACAGGTACTGGTTTTAATACCACAGCTTCGAATAATATCGTAAAATTCGGTGCTACCAAAGCTACTGTTTCCGCGGCTTCAGCTACTAGTTTAACGGTAACGGTACCCTCAGGCGCTACTTATGAACCTATCACTGTTTTAGAATCTTCAACAGCTTTGATGGGGGCGTCGCAAAAATGCTTTCTTACTACATTTAGTCCCAACAAGGGAGATTTAACTTTAAATGATATAATACCTAAGGTGGATTTTGCCACAACGGGTAATCAATCTTATTATGTTACCATTGGTGATCTAGATGGCGACGGCAAACCTGATTTAGCAGTTGCCAATTTTGCCAGTGGAACTGTTTCTGTGTTTCGTAATACTTCTAGCAGTGGTGCAATTAACAGTACTTCTTTTGCAGCAAAAGTAGATTTTACTACAGGAGCTAATCCTATATCTGTTGCGATTGGTGATTTGGATGGAGATGGTAAGTCCGAACTGACAGTTGTAAATTATGGTAGTGCCACCATTTCTGTATTTCGCAATACCGCTAGTAGTGGAACTATTGCTAATTCTTCTTTTGCGGCGAAAGTAGATTTTACAGTGGGAACAAATCCAAGGTCAGTGGCTATAGGTGATTTAGATGGGGATGGTAAACCTGATTTGGCAATTGCAAATACTACATCTTCTACTGTTTCTATATTACGCAACACCTTTACTACCATCGGCACCATTTCCTTTGCAGCAAAAGTAGATTATACTACCGGTTCTGCGCCTCATTTTGTAGCCATCGGCGATTTAGATGGAGATGGTAAAGCAGATCTAGCCACAGCAAATAATGGCAGCGCATCGGTTTCTGTGTTGCGCAACAATTCAATCGCAGGAACCATTTCATTGGAGACAAAAGTCGATTTTACCGCAGGTTCTTTTCCTGTATCTATGGCCATTGGCGATTTGGATACCGATGGTAAAGCAGAAATGGTTGTAACCAATTTTGGCAGTGCCGGCGTATCTGTATTTAAGAACAATTCCGTTTCTGGCGCTATAAATAGTACTTCTTTTGCAAGCAAGGTCGATTTTACAACAGGTACCGGAGCCTGGGCTGTGGCCATTGGTGATCTGGATGGTGATGGCAAACCCGATCTGGCAGTAGCCAATACAGGGGTATCCACATTATCGGTTTTACGCAACACCAGCACGGCCTCCAGCATTACCACATCTTCCTTTGCTGCTAAAGTTGATTTTGCTACGACCACGGGAACGCGTTCTGTGACGATTGGTGATTTAGACCTAGATGGCAAGCCGGATATGGTGGCTGCTAATTATAATACTGCATCAATTTCTATATTAAGAAATGATCCCAAATATAGCATTACTTACGATGGCAATATAAATACAAGTGGTACAGTACCAGCTACAAGTTATACCAGTATCGTAACTGCGGCAACAGTAAGTGCCAATTCTGGTATTCTAACAAAAACTGGCTACACTTTTTCAGGATGGAATACCGCTGCAAATGGAAGTGGTACATCTTATGCAGGTAGCGGGAGCGCAACTTTTACGATTAATGCTAATGTTATTTTGTATGCAAAATGGACTCCAAACAATTATACCGTTACTTTCAATGCCAATGGCGGGACAGGAATAATGTCCAATCAATCCATCGCTTATTTAGCTTCTGCAAATTTAACAACCAATGCCTTCACGCGCACGGGTTATACTTTTGCAGGTTGGGCTACAACAAGTGGCGGAACAGTAGCTTATGCTAACGGTGCAAGTTATACGATGAGTGCAGCAGCTAATGTTACTTTATATGCGAAGTGGACACTAAACAATTATACGGTTTCGTTCGGGGCCTTTGGCGGTGATGGAGGATTTATGCCCAGTCAGTCTATCGCATATTTGGCTTCAACAAGTTTAATAATCAATGCCTACACTCGTGTGGGGTATACTTTTGCTGGCTGGTCAACTACAGCAGGTGGTCCTATAGCTTATGCTGACGGTGCTATTTTTACGATGAGCGAAGCTGTTAATGTCATTTTGTATGCAAATTGGACTGCAAATATTTATTACACCGTTACTTTTGATGCGAATGAAGGAACAGGAACAATGTCCAACCAAACAATTGCCTACAACGAATCTGCAAATTTAATAATCAATACTTTTACCCGCACTGGATATACTTTTGCCGGCTGGGCAACCACAAGCGGCGGTACGGTAGCTTATGCTAACGGTTCTAGTTATACGATGAGTGCCTCATCCAATGTTACTTTATTTGCAAAATGGACTGCAAACAATTACATCGTTACTTTCGACACTAATGGAGGAACAGGTTCAATGTCCAACCAAACGATTGCCTACAACGCTTCTACAAATTTAATGTCCAATGCTTTCACGCGAACGGGCTATACTTTTGCTGGCTGGGGAACTACAGGTGGTCTTAATGGTACCGTAGCTTATGCTGACGGTGCTAGTTATACGATGAGTACATCAGCCAATGTTACTTTATATGCGCTGTGGACTCCAAACAATTATAACGTTATGTTCGGGCCCCTTGGCGGTGAAGGATTTATGTCCATTCAACCTATCGCATATCTAGCTTCTACAAGTTTAATATCCAATGCCTACACACGTGAAGGGTATACTTTTGCTGGCTGGTCAACTACAGCTGGTGGTGCTTTAGCTTATGCTGATGGTGCTGTTTATACAATGAGTGAAGCAACTGATGTTATTTTGTGGGCAAAATGGAATTGTATAACAACCGTATCAACCACCAATGTTTCTGTATGCGCAAACACACCAACCTACACTTGGAATGGAATAGTTAGAAATGCTCCAGGAACTTATACGTACAATACAACAAATTCAATTGGATGTGATTCTGTAGCAACATTGAATTTAACAGTTACTGCAAACAATACAGTAAGTGCTGCATCAAGCACACCATCGCTATGCATCAATACTCCATTAACCAATATTACGCATAGCACCACTGGCGCTACCGATATTGGAACGGCAACGGGCTTACCTGCTGGAGTTACGGCAACTTGGGCAAATAACAACATTACCGTCAGCGGTACACCAACTGCATCAGGAACTTTTAATTATGCTATACCGTTAGTAGGAGGTTGTGGTAGTGTGAATGCTACAGGAACCATTACGGTTTCAGCAAATACAGCAGGTATAGCATCAAGCACACCATCGCTTTGCATCAATACCCCATTAACCAATATTACACATATCACTACAGGAGCAACTGGTATTGCACTTCCCAATGCAGCTAACTATACGCTTCCTTCAATGACTCCTTTAGCAATAAGCGACCCATTGAATGAAGTAGATTTGGTCAATGTAACTATTACAAATAATGATTCAACTATTTTAAATAATACTACTATCTATAATTCACTTTCCGGCACCATAGGAACAGCGTCAGGAACAGCAGGAAGCTTTTCAGACTTTACATCATTTGGTCCATATAACATGTACCCAGGAAATACATATTCATTTTCATTGAGTTCTCATAACAATCCGAATGGTATTGATTTAGGTGGTTATAGAAACTCAATGGCTATTTATATTGATTACAATAGAAATGGCGTGTATACAGATGCAGGGGAAAAAGTTTATGCCGCATCCGTATCTTCTCTTGGTCCACACACAGAGTATGGATCATTTACTATCCCAACTTCAACTTTACGTGGCTTAACCAGAATGAGGGTAATTAATAAACAAAATCCTAACACATTAGATATTATCACATCCCCTACAGCGACTTTTCTACAAGGTGAATATGAGGAATATAGCATATTCATTGGGGGGGAGGTAATTCCAGGACTAGATATTTCATGGGCTGATAACACCATTACTATTAGTGGCTCACCAACACAAACCGGTACTTTCAATTATTCAATACCGTTAGTAGGAGGTTGTGGTAATGTAAATGCAACCGGAACGATTACTGTTAATAGCACAACATCTTCTACTACAAATACTACTATTTGTGCTCAACAATTACCTTACTCGTGGAACGGTGGAAGTTATACATCAGGTGGAGTATACACTTACCTTACTTCAAATGCAAAAGGTTGCGATTCACTAGTAACACTGAATTTAACGATTTATCAGCCATCATCCTCTACCAATATTGCTATCTGTTCTTCACAAGTTCCTTACTTGTGGAACGGCGGAAGTTATACCGCAAGCGGAGTATATACTTATCATACTTCAAATGCTATAGGATGTGATTCATTAGCCACATTGAATTTAACGGTTAATCAACCAACATCTTCCATTCAAAATATTACTACTTGTAAGCCATACTTTTTTGGCGGTACTTCTTATACTTCAAGTGGTACATATACTTACAACACTTTAAATGCTAAAGGTTGCGATTCATTGGCTATGCTTAATTTAACAATGACTACTGTACAGTATGATACCACCGAAGTTACCGCCTGCGGTAGCTATACTTGGGCTCTAAATAACAAAACCTACACAGCCAGCGGTTTTTATACGCCTTCAATTCCTCAGGTACAAATTGGCAATCAGGTTTGGAGTAGCAAAAATTTGGATGTGGCAACGTATAATAATGGCGACTCCATACCCGAAGAAAAAGACATTGCCAACTGGACTAATTTAACCACTGGCGCTTGGATCTGGAGTGGAAATAACAGTACTACAGGTGCTGTTTATGGAAAGTTGTACAACCTTTATGCATTAACGGATCCTAGAGGGCTTTTGCCCAATGGCTGGCATTTGCCCAGTTTTGCAGAATGGATAACATTATCAAATACTTTGGGAGGCCGATCTGTTGCAGGTGGAAAAATGAAAGTATTGGGTACAGCCAATTGGATTACGCCAAACACTGGAGCGAACAATAGTAGCGGATTTACAGGGCTTCCGGGTGGTGCTGTTTCAGCCTCTGGCACAGGGACTGCAACATCTGTATGGAGTTTAAACGCTGGAAGTAGCATTGGTGTTTGGTGGGCAGGTACTTCGAATGCTATGAGACTAAACAATAATAACGCGCTTCTTGATACCGGCTCATATTTTACAGGTATCCGCATTATTAATACCACTTCTACATTTACTAAATACAGAGGGCTTTCCGTTCGCCTAGTAAAGGATTCGTTACAGGACTGTGTGGAGCATGTATTGAAACTAACCATTTTGCCCAACGCTACTTCTGTAAGCATCAGCGCATCTTCATCTACCACCAATATTTGCAGTGGCACTTCCATCACATTTACTGCTACCGCTACTGATGCGGGAAATACGCCAATATATGTGTGGAAGAAAAATGGTATTGTAGTAGGAGATAACAGCAACACCTATACGAACGATAATTGGGCAGATAGTGCTTATGTACAAGTATTCATGACGAGCAGTGCGGGTTGTAATACATCCACTCCTTACACCAGCAACAAAATGTTTGTGTATCTCGAAAACAGTACACCCGATACCTGGAAACAGAAGGCTACCCCTTTTGGTGTTAGAGATGGTGCTGTAGCTTTCAGTATTGGAAACAAAGGATATTTGGGATTGGGCAAGGTTGGCCAGTTGTCTACAGCTCAAGACTATAAAAAAGATTTTTGGCAATACGACCCTGCTACAAATGTATGGACGCAGATTGCAGATTATGGTGGTGATGGACAAATAAATAGTGTCGGTTTTAGCATTGGAAATAAGGGCTATGTAGGGTTGGGGGTGATGAAAAATGGTTCTAATTTTGAATATGTTTATAATAATAACTATTCAACTAGTATCTTACTGTTTGAGTACGACCCATCAGTTAATTTATGGACGAGAAAAGCACTATTTCCAGAAAATACAGGAAGATACGGAATGGCTGGTTTCAGCATTGGAAATAAAGGATACTTAGGTTTGGGATTTTTATACGATAATAGTTATAGTGGAACTAATTATGTCAAGAATCAATTTTATGAGTACAATCCAACCTCTGATACTTGGACAAGAAAAGCAGATTTCCCTGTAGTGGGAATTAGATATGCAGTTGCATTCAACATTGGCAGCAAAGGTTATGTGGGTACAGGTCAAAAAGTGATTGCAGATCAATACGTTGGTGCTCCAAGTTTTTCAAATGATTTTTGGGAATACAATCCAGCAACAGATATTTGGACCCAGAAGGCAAATTTCGGTGGCACTGCTCGTGCTTATGCAGCAGGCTTTAGCATCGGCAGTAAAGGGTATATAGGTGCAGGTGATGATGGCGTAAGAAAAAATGATTTTTGGGAGTACAACCCTTCAACAGATGCCTGGACACAGATGGCAAATTTTGGAGGAGCAGCGCGTCAAAGTGCTGTTGGCTTTAGTATTGGCAACAAGGGATATTTGGGTACTGGTAATGTTCCTAATCCTACAACTACAAATACAGCTTTTAATTATTCTACAAAAGATATTTGGGAGTATAGTGCTACCGGTATGTCAACCATAACAACCAGTGTTGCGCCTGTAGCCCAATGTCCAGCTTCATCGATTGCCGTGCCTTATTCAATTGGATGTACAGCATTTGCGGAAGGCAATGTGTTTACCGCACAATTGAGCGATTCGATTGGATCATTTGCCAATCCAGTAAATATTGGTACCCTTTCTTCTACAGCCAGTGGTACTATCAATGCAGTTATACCATCATCAACAGGGTTTGGTAAAAATTACAGGATTAGGATAATAAGCTCATTGCCAGAAACCTATGGCACTCCAAATGATAATTACTTTTCAATAGGAACTGCTGTGGGAGGGGCTTCAAACACGCCAACTGTATGTTCAAATGCTGCATTAACCAATATCACACATACCACCATAAATGCTACAGGCATTGGAACAGCCACAGGCTTACCTTCTGGCGTTTCTGCATCATGGTCTAATGATACAATTAAAATTAGCGGCACACCAACTGATTCTGGCACTTTCAATTACAGTATTCCTTTAACAGGTGGATGTATTGGTTTTACTGCAACAGGAACGATTACCGTAAAAGCATTGCCAGAAATATCAATAACTGGTAATACTACAATTTGTGCAGGGGCTGTTAGTACTTTAACTGTACAGTCTAATATCATTGCTCCAACACAATCAATACCACTCGATGAAGTGGCGGGCGCTACATTGGCTGTAGGTTTGAGAAGATTAAGAACAGCATACACAGGTTCTGCATTGCGTTTGAGAAGATCATCTGATAATGGGGAACAGGATTTCGGATTTGCAGGAAACGATTTGGATGTGAATGCTATTTCTACCTGGTTGAATGGTGCAAGTGGGTATTGTACTAAGTTGTATGATCAATCAGGAAATGGTGGAGATGTTTCGCAAACGAGTGTTGCAGCTCAGCCATTGTTAGTGATTTCTGGAATTAATAACAATCCATCACTTCGTTTTACAACGACTCAAAGCATGTTTAATGCAGTAAATTATCCTGCACCTTTTTCAGTAATTTATGGTTCAAAAGTAATTGGAACATCTGCGAGAGTGCTTGCTGCAAAAAACAATAACTGGTTATTGGGTTATTGGGGTGGTTCAGAAAATAGGGCGTATTTTGATGGTTGGGTGAGTGAAGGAACTACCCCAACTGTAGCTAATCAATACAATATTTATGCAGCTACCGGAACGGGAAGCGTTTCAACTGTGTATAAAAATGGAACTCAAATAGCTTCAAACGGCAATGGCTTGACAGGACCCAATGGAATTCAATTAAATGGTTATGGAGAGTTTGGAAATACTACTGAAACTTCTAATTGCGAATTTACCGATGTTATTGTTTATGGTTCAGCTTTATCTGCAAGAGAAATTGTGAATCTTAATAATAGCACCGCCCAATATTATGCTGGTGTTTCTGGTATTATAAATTCATACCTATGGTCTACGGGTGATACAACCGCTTCAATATCAATAAATACTGTTGGTACCTATTCTGTAATGTTTACTAATACCAATGGATGTTCTGCTACTAGTTCAGTGACAGTAAAGAATCCTTCATCAATTTCGAATGTTAGCATTTGCTCATCAGCAACGCCTTATGTATGGAACGGCGGAAGCTACACGTCAAGCGGCGTGTATACGCATACCGCAAATAGTACATTAGGTTGCGATTCAATAGCTACATTGAATTTGACAATTAATTCATGTACAACAACATTAAACATAACTACATTCTTAGAAGGCTTCTACACCGGAAATGGAACCATGCGTGCCAACTTATACGATTTAGGCATCAGCACAAATGATACCGAAACAGATAGCGTAGATGTAAACTTATGGAGTGTTGCTAATTTGTCTTCATCAACTCCAGACTTTACCGTTAGGTCGGTATTGCATACCAATGGAACCTTAACTGCGGTGTTCCCAGGTGCTACATTAAACAATAGTTATTATGTAGCCTTGAAACACAGAAATAGCCTTGAAATATGGAGTGCAGCACCTGTAACGATAGCATCAACAACAAATCACGATTTCAGCAGCAGCTTGAATGCTGCATTTAGTGATGGATTTAGCGAGCCGTTGAAGTGGCTGAATGGCAACAAATATGCCATGTTTAGCGGAGATGTAAATCAAGATGGAACTATAGATTTATTTGATGCTCAAATTGCAGAGAACGGCGCTTCAAACTTATTGTTTGGTTATTATGCCAGTGATTGTAATGGTGATGCATCAACTGATTTATTCGATATGCAATTGATAGAGAATAACAGTACGCTATTGTTGTTTTATAGTCGACCGTTTTAAATTTTGATGGTTTGTTGATTAATAAAAAAAGAGCCTGTTCATTAATTTGAGCAGGTTTTTTTTTGAGGAAGATAGCCCCCTCAATCCCCCAAGGGGGAAGGGGTTCAGAGTGAAAATGAAAGCGAGAGCGTTGAATTAGTCCTGGCTTTTTTCTTCATTCACATTCTGTTTCTCGCTCTAAAAAAAACTTCGTGTCTTTGCGCCTTCGAGCCTTCGTGTCAAAAAAATGCTGCAAGCATTTAGTTATAATGTGTTTCAATTTCTTTTGCTTATCTCCCTTCACCTTTGGGGGAAGGGTTGGGGAAGGGGGCTTCAAATTTATTCCTTTACCTCAATCAAAATATCTACATTTGACGCTCAATAAAATCATTTCGATGATGAAAATCCCGTTTTTTCTGCTATTTCTTTGCTTTTTTTCTCCTTGTTTAATGGGGCAAACACCCTTGAAATTATCATTACAAAACAATTATACCTACACCGAAAGCTTTTCAGATATCAGCAATTGGACGTTTAATTCAACTGCAATTGATGGCACATTTTCTGGAGGGATAGGCGCTTCTTGCTGGAAAGGCAATGTTATTCAATCATTGGGCACAATCCCCGATGGGAAAAAAATCACCATAGCTTCAACTAGCTTCACAACTAATACAACAGGTGGAATTCAAAAAGGTACGGGCTCTATCGTTTTGCTCTCAACAGGTGCTACCGATAACTCAAGTTCAATTGCTTTTGATTTATTTCTTGATTTCACAGATTTGAATGCAGGGACACTGAGTTTTGATTGGAGCACAGTCATAAATAGCACTGGAAATAGAAACGCTAGTTTGAAAGTTTACTCAACCATTGATGGTGCTACTTTCACAGATTTGTCTGCAGCTCAGGTTCTGAATCTTAGCAATGGGGCTGTTGTTTCTGGGAGTGTTGTAAATGTAAACTTACCCAGCAATTTTAATAATGCTTCTACGGCTAGATTGAGGTTTTATGTTTATAATGGAACTGGCGGTACTACGGGTTCGCGCCCTAAAATTAATATCGACAATGTAAGCATTACCGCATATGCCAATGCTCAATGTGTATCACCTTTAACCCAACCCGACTCAATTTTATTTTCAGTAATAGGGAGTAATAATGTTTCAGGGTCTTTTAATGCAGCATCATCCGGAGCAAACAAATATTTAATGGTACTGAGTGCCAATAATGCACAAACAATTTCACCAATTGATAGTACAGTGTATTCAATTGGCGATGATTTAAATGATGCCGTTGTTGTATCGGTTGACGATAGTTTAGTGTTCAACCTTTCTGCATTAAATCCGTCAACCATTTATTATCTCTATGTTTTTTCGTACAACGATTTATGTAATGGCGGACCTAAATATAATGCAGCAAATCCATTGACAGTATCGTTTACAACTACATCCGGAATCTTGCCTTGTATTGCTCCAACTTCCCAGCCAACAAGTTTTATTTTCAGCAGCATCACACCAAATGGATTAACAGGAAATTTCACTTCATCGATTGGTATAAATGAATATTTAATTGTAAGAAGCAATTCGTCAACGTTGAACAATATGCCATCGAATACCATTACATACAATTCAAAAGATTCTATTGGTGGTGGAATAGTAGTGTATCGTGGTCCAAGCAATTCATTTGTTGAAGATTCGCTACTTGCGTCAACAACTTATTTCTATCACGTATTTTCAATCGTTTCTCAAGATTGTAGTTTTGGTCCTGTATATAATACATCAAGTCCTTTGGTAGGGTCAGTAACCACACTTTCAAATAATTCAGTTTGTAATGTGCCTAATAATCAGCCTACTAATTTGATTTTAAATGGCGACAATGGCAGTGTGTCAGGTACGTTTTCAATCAGCGCTAATGCAGATTCATATCTTGTATTATACAGCACTTCTAATACATTAACTCAGTTACCCGTGAATGGGATTAATTATAACTCAGGATCTGCCATTGGAATTGCTTTTGTTTTGTCTAACTCAACCAGTAATTCTTTTATCAAAAATAATTTGTCGGCATCTACAACTTATTATTTTTATGTGATTGCCGTAAATGCTTTTTGTACAGGTGGTCCAAAATACAAAACGATTTCACCATTGACATTAAGTTTTACAACCACTTCGTCTGGTGCATATAATTATTATTTTGGAAACCTTCATGCGCATTCGAGTTATTCAGATGGAAACAAAGACAGCACTGCATTTACTCCAGCTAACGATTATGCATATGCTAAGAATTCGCTTGGTATGGATTTCTTGGGAATTTCAGAGCATAACCATGCAGGAGCAGGCATGAGTAAAAGCAACTGGCCATTGGGTGTAGCTCAAGCCAATGCAGCTACAACATCCACTTTTGTTGGGTTATATGGTCAAGAGTGGGGGGTAATTAGCTCTGGCGGCCACATTTTAATTTATGGGATTGATTCTTTAATTGGATGGGAAACGAATAACTATCAAATTTTTGTAGCCAAAAGTAATTATACTGGTTCTAATGGTTTGTTTAGAAAATTAAATGCCAATGGAAATGCTTTTGCTACCTATGCACATCCCGAAGGGTCTGATTACAATAATATTTCCAATCTAAGTTTTAATAATGCTGTCGATAGTTGCGTTGTGGGTTGTGCTGTAGAAAGCGGTCCTGCATTTTCGACAAGTACAAGTTATAACGACTATCCGGCTTCAATGTCATTTCTTGGATATTATACAAAAATGCTTTCTAAAGGTTATCGTCTTGGTCCATTAATGGATCACGATACACACTACACAAATTTTGGTAGAGCAAATGAAAATCGATTGGTAATTTTAGCACCTTCGCTTACGAAATCGAATTTAATTGCAGCAATGAAAGCGAGAAGGTTTTATGCAACAGAAGATTTAGACACCAAAATAAATTTCACCGTCAACAATCAAGCAATGGGGACTGTGTTTTCAGGAAACGCTGTGCCTGTTATAAATATTGTTGCCAATGATCCAACCGCACCAACAGGAGCTGCCAAAAATATTAAATTGATGTATGGTATTCCAGGAAGTGGCGTTTTGCCAACTCAACTCAGCAGCAGTACGTCCGGAACACTAACGTATTCGCATACTTCATTAGCCATTGGAACCAAAGTTTACTATTATGTAGATATGACCATAAATGGGAAGCGTTCAATATCTGCGCCGATTTGGTACACCAAAACAAATGTGGTTACCCCTTCTGTTTCAATTAGCACCCCTTTATCTATTATCGAATCAAACTTAAATGGAAAAATTGTAAATGTTACTTTGTTGAATGAAACTTTTGTGGGTTTTTCAACTAATCCTACCAATATAAATGCTTCATTGATTACTTTGAACAATGCACCAGCTGGAACATCTATCGGTTCGGTACAATTAATATCTTCCAATACAGCCAAAATAACTTTACTGTTTAATCAAACAGATTTTGACCAGAATATTTCTAATTTCAGCATTTCCATTTCAGGGTCGTTATTAACTTCTGCTGTTGCTAGAACGAGTAATTTGTTGGCGATAACGTCTTTCGTTGAAGTCATAAATATAAGTAGCATAACTGCGTTTGGAAGACAACGGTTAGCCACCTCTGCTTCAGAAAAAATTTATTATGTTTCAGGCACTTATTTATTGGGCAATGTAATCATTAATGCGCCTACAGGATTTTTGATTTCCACCACATCTGGAGCAGGGTTTACCAATTCGATTTCTCTTGTGCCCAATGCGGGCGTTTTAAATTCAACGGCTGTTTATGTCGTTTTTTCTCCAACAGGTTTGAATGTGTATAATTCCAATATTTCAAACACATCTCAAAATGCGGTGTCGAAATTTTTGCCCGTTTCTGGCTATGCGTACATTACAGATACAGCTTGTAATAGCTATTTGTGGAATGGTGTAACCTATACCAGTTCTGGTGAAAAAACATTTACAACAATAGGCTCGGGTGGTGTAGATTCAACAGCTACACTATTGCTAACCATTAATAATTGCAGTACTACATTACATCTGAAATTGTTTTTAGAAGGTTTCTATAATGGAAGTCAATCAATGAGCACTACATTATACAACTTGGGTTTAGCCAATCAAATTGATGAAGCGGATAGTGTGGAGTTGAATTTATGGAGACCTGCTAATTTAAATAATCTACAACCCAATTTTTCAATAAAGGGTATATTGAAATCTAATGGTCAATTGTTTGTTAGTTTGCCTGCCGGAAATTTTGGTCAGCAATTTTATGTAGCGATCAAGCATCGAAATAGTATAGAAACTTGGAGCGCATCGCCTATTCTCATTCAGGATACAACTTTTTATGATTTTTCAAATAGTAGTATTGCTGCATTTAATGACGGCATTAACCCACCACTAAAAAATTCAAACGAAAATGTCTATTTGATTTATTCGGGTGATTTAAACCGAGATGGTGCAGTAGATATTTTTGACATGCAAGTGGCAGAAAATGCAGCATCTAATTTTGAATTTGGGTATAATGTATCTGACTGTAATGGAGATGGGAGTTCTGATATTTTTGATATGCAAATTGTTGAAAATAATGCCACTTTATTTATTTTTTATGCAAGGCCATATTAAAGCATAAAATTGATTTTAACTTTTTAACCGAAATTGACCTTTAACGTTTTAATATATCAGATAACCAAATAGTTCAATTTATTTTTATAATTTGCATGACATTATTTGAAAATGCAGTTCGTATTTTCAAAATGAACAATATGCTGGATGAAAATTAAATCATTACTCGCAAAACCTTTTGCCAAATACGTTCATAAGCAAATCAAAAAAGGAATGCTTACTGCTGTTGAAGATCAACATTTGATTTTCCAACAATTGATTAAAACGGCTTCTAATACAGATTTCGGAAAAGATCATGGTTTCGATAAAATCACTTCCCATGCTGATTTTGTAGCTCAAGTGCCCATTAGAGATTATGAGCAATTTAAACCTTACATCGAAAAAATTAAATCAGGCAAACACAATGTTTTGTGGAAAGGATTACCCATTTATTTTGCCAAAACAAGTGGTACTACAAGTGGCGTTAAGTATATTCCAATTACCAAAGATTCCATTCCCAATCACATCAACACCGCCAGGAACGCACTATTGTGCTATATGGCAGAAACGGGTAATACAAATTTCGCTGATGGAAAACTCATTTTTTTAAGTGGTTCGCCGGAGCTCGAACGAATAGGAGATGTGCCCACAGGCAGATTAAGCGGCATTGTAAATCACCACATTCCAAAATATCTTAGGGCAAATCAATTGCCTAGTTTCGAAACCAACTGTATCGAAGATTGGGAAATGAAACTTGACCAAATTGTAGCGGAAACCATTAATCAGGATATGACATTAATAAG
>VFKL01000180.1 GCA_009885535.1 Chitinophagaceae bacterium
CAAGTGATGATGCTGAAACTGAAACAACAGAAGCATAATAAATCAGTATTAAAAATATTGCCCCGAAATTTTCGGGGCTTTTTTTTGATTATTTTTTTTACTTTAAAATAGACTTACTTTATTTGCATAATTATTTAAACATGGAATTACAACAAAAATCTATAGCGACCCTTGTATTGTCTGATGGTACTGTATTTCAAGGCACATCTTTTGGTAAAACTGGAACTGCAACAGGAGAAATTTGTTTCAATACGGGAATGACAGGTTATCAAGAAGTGTTTACTGATCCCAGTTATTATGGACAAGTTCTCATCATGAATAATGTACATATTGGAAATTATGGGACTAATTCAAGAGATGTAGAAAGCAATTCAATAAAAGTAAAAGCCATCATTGGTAGAAATTTAGAAGAGAAATTTAGTCGGTTTTTAGGCGATAAATCCCTTCAACAGTATTTAGAAGAACAAGAAATTGTGGCCATTAATGGTTTAGATACAAGGGCTTTGGTTGCGCATGTGCGGGTTTACGGCGCGATGAATTGCATTATTTCTTCTGAAGGATATGATGTTGAAAAATTAAAATCAATGTTGCTTGAAGTGCCTTCTATGGATGGTTTGGAATTGGCTTCAATAGTAAGTACAAAGGAAAGTTATACACTTGGAGATGAAAATAGTGCTATCCGAATTGCTGTACTAGATTTCGGGGTTAAACAAAATATTTTAAATTGTTTGGTGGAACGAGGTGCTTTCGTAAAAGTATTCAATGCAAAAACCAATTTTGAAACTTTAAAAGAATTTAATCCAACTGGTTATTTCATCAGTAATGGTCCGGGTGATCCAGCACCGATGGATTATGCCATTAAAACTGTACAACAGATTTTAGAAGCCGATAAGCCAATCTTTGGAATCTGTTTAGGACATCAGTTGCTGGCACTTGCCAATGGAATAACCACGTTTAAAATGCATCATGGGCATCGTGGTTTGAATCATCCTGTAAAAAATCTGATAACTGGCTTATCTGAAATAACAACACAAAATCATGGTTTTGGAATAGATGGAAATTCAGTTAGAAATAATTCCAATATAGAAATCACACACCTGAATTTAAATGATGAAAGTATAGAAGGAATTCGAATAAAAGGAAAGAAAGCTTTTTCTGTTCAATATCACCCAGAGGCTACACCTGGTCCGCATGATAGTAGATATCTGTTTGATGATTTTATGGCAATGATGGGGTAGGTTTGAGAGGTTTGAGAGGTTTGAGATGTTTGAGAGGTTTTAGAGGTTTTTGAGGTTTTTGAGGTTTAAGAGGTTTTAGAGGTTTAAGAGGTTTGAGAGGTTTGAGAGGTTTAAGAAGTTTAGGAGGTTCAATTAGTTCAAAAGGTTCAATAAGTTCAAAAGGTCCAAATACCAAACACCAAACAAAAGATACTTGATTTTGGATACTTGATGTTGGATACTTGATGCTAAATTTTTGAAAAATGGACAAACTCCCTTCACCTTTCGGAGGAAAGGTTTGGGGATGGGGGCTTCAAACGCCAAACGCCAAACAAAAGATACTTGATATTGGATTTTTGATGCTGAATTCTGGAAAATGGACAAACTCCCTTCACCTTTTGGGGGAAGGGTTGGGGAAGGGGGCTTTAAACACCAAACAAGTTTTAAATGTTTAATTTTATTGTATGAAAATTTCAATCATAAATGGTCCTAATTTAAATTTACTCGGTAATCGGGAAAATGATATTTACGGGAATCGAACATTTGAATCATTTATGGTGGAATTATCAACTGCCTATCCTGCAATAACATTTCAATATTTTCAAAGCAATATAGAAGGAGAATTAATCAATGAATTGCAACGTGCTGGAAAAGAATGTGATGGAATAATTTTAAATCCTGCGGGCTATACGCATACTTCTGTGGCAATAGGGGATACCATTGCAGCAATATCAGCACCAGTTATTGAAGTGCACATTTCAAATATTTTTTCAAGAGAATCTTTTAGAACGATTTCACATGTTTCTGCAAAAGCAAAAGGTGTGATTACTGGCTTGGGTTTGAAAGGTTATGAACTCGCTTTACGATGTTTTTTAAATAAATCTGCGAATTAAATCTTCCACTTTTTTATCAGCGTATTGATTTTCTTTTCCCAAATTCCAAAAGCAGTTTTTTGCTCATTAATGAAACTATTGTCATCAAGCTTTCCAATTACCTGATTCATTTCTTCATCATTGTCGTACATCATTTTTCTAAAACTACTCGAGTAATCCTTTGCTCTAGATGCTTCAATATTCTCTGTCATCCATTGTTTAATGGCCAATGAATCTTTTAATAATGACTTAAAGAAAGCAGGTGTAAAATCTTTGCTTTTTATTTGCAGTAATTCCATTAGCGATGATAAGGCGTGTGTGGTTTTATCTTGCTCATAATTTCCGCCTTGTGTTTCATAAAAACGGTGTACATCATTCCAGCTTTTAATTTTATCTGTTTTGATATTCTTTTTAAGTTTTTCCATTTTATCGGCTAAAATCATTTGCCCGCCTATATTTAACCAATTGCTTCTAACAGATTTGAATTTCAATTGCTTGATTAAAGCATCGAAACTTTCTGTTTTATGAGTATTGATGTGTTTTAGAATTTGCAAACAGGCGTGTAATTTAATCATTTCTGAAAATATTTTTTTTGCCTGCGGAACTTTTGTTAAGATGATTTTTCTTTTGCTATTTTCCCAGCCTTTTATTTCTGCTTCTCCAATTTCATTTGTTGTAAGTGTATTAAAAAGTTGAATGGCATCAAGCATTTCGTTAATGGTATCTGGAGCAAGGTAGTCAAATTCAAGGTTTTGCACTTTGTGCTGACGTTGATCTCGGTCTTCCGATTTCCATGCGTTTCGTGCAAGGGCATACATGTTGTACATAAACCAATATCCAGGCATGATGATTAATCTATCATTTGCTACATCATTGCTAATTAAACTAAACGGTAGAGGAATGTTAAGCTCGCTCATATAATCCCCTTTCGCAATCATACTAAAGCTTGCGAATTTAGAATTGTGTTTTAAGCTCACGCACAAGCCTGGCCAAAAGCCACGTCCTGCCAATATTTCGCCATCCGCACTTCTACTATTGTGATTGCTACCAATCGTTGCTCCAGCAGCAATATTGCTTTGTCCCATAATGGTAGAAGCACATAAAAAAGAATTGTTGTGGTGTTGTTCATGTGCTGGAAAAATAAGACTGTTTAATACTTCACAACAAGAAATGGTAGAATTATTTCCCAGATAAGAATTGATTAATCTTGCACCATATTTCAATTGAGAATGAGACGCGGCAATGAAACGAATAGCTTTTACGCCATAAAAAATTCTACAACCGTACCCAATGATTCCATTTACCAATTCGCAACCTTCACCAATCTGTGATTTCCTATCGGCATCGCTATTAATGGTTAGATTTTTTAATTTGTTGGCGCCTTTTATATAAGCATCCGTTCCAATTATGGTGTCTTTGATGATTCTGCAGTTTTTGATAACGGTTCTGCTGCCAATCTTTCCATAATAACCGCGTTGTTTATCAAATTTCTTTTCGGTGAGTTGTTTGAATTTTTCAAGTAGCAATAAATCGTCTCTATATTTACTCCACATATACGCATCTCCGGCCAACATTCCATCATAAGGAATTATTTTTCTTCCTCCGTTTTCATTTGATACCTCAATACCCATTCGTTGCTTTTCATCCAATTCGCCATCTTTCAAAATTCCGTTTCCAAATTTGGCTTTATCTGTAGTCGCCAATTCGTTTACATTGGCAATCATTACGTCGTCCTCAATAATATAATGGCTCAAATAGTTTATGTTATCAATACATACATGATTACCAATATCCGAGCTTATAATGGTGCTGTTATAAATGCCTTCAACCATTTTGAAATTGTGAAATTCATGGTACAAAGGGCTTAAATCGCCAATGCGAATCAACCCAAAAAAGGTATTGTTTTTAACTAAATTCGGGTTGAATTTTTTGCCAACCAAGATGTTTTGCCAATTATCTGATTGATTGTTATTGGCGACTAATTGGTCTATTTGTTTGTTTGTAAGCGGAATAAAATCTTGATTTGAATTGCGCTGCTTATCCCTTAAATGGTATTCGTTTTTACCTTTTGGTAAATATGGTGCTTCTATGAAATGGTAGCCAATTTCTGAAATAGGGTGTTTGTTGATTATGTTCATTAAATATTATAAGGTTTGAATGTTAACGGATGAACAAGAAAACTAGTTTGAAAGATAGCAAAAATTAATTTCTTTACCAATGGAGAAGTGAAAATGTTTGTTGTTTATGGTTTATAGTTTGAAGCCCCCTTCCCCAACCCTTCCCCCAAAAGGTGAAGGGAGTATGACCATTTTCCAAAATTCAGCATCAAGTATCCAATATCCAGTATATTTTGTTTGTTGTTTGAACCTCCCAAACCTCATAAACCTCACAAACCTCACAAACCTCACAAACCTCATAAACCTCC
>VFKL01000142.1 GCA_009885535.1 Chitinophagaceae bacterium
TATGGAACCGATAATTTAAGTTGACTTTCCGTTTCTTCAAGCAATTCAAAACCCAATGCCAATAATATCGCCTTCACATCAGAAGCCTCGTATTTTTTTCCGCTTAATTTTTTTAAGAAACTAAATTCAAAATCTATAACAGTTTTAGGCTGTTGATTTGGATAAATATCAATTGGATTTCCACTGATGGTTCCACCAGCAATTTCATGGATTAATTGTGCTGCTCTTTTTAAAACAACTAATGTATTGCTGATGTCAACGCCTTTTTCAAAACGTGCCGATGCATCAGTTCTAAGGTCGTGTTTTAAGGCGGTTTTACGAATGGATTGTTTGTCAAAACAAGCACTTTCCAAAAATATATTTTGTGTGCTGTTTTTTATGCCGCTTTCTGCTCCTCCAAAAACACCCGCAATACACATAGGCTCAACTTCATTGCAAATCATTAAATCCGTTGCCAATAATTTTCTTTCTTTTTCATCTAAGGTTTTGAAAACTGAATTTTCAACAGCTTTTTTTACAATTACTTTATTTCCGGTTATTTTATTCAAATCAAATGCATGTAAGGGTTGCCCAGTTTCATGCAAAATAAAATTGGTAATGTCTACAATGTTATTGATTGGTTTTAAGCCGATGCTTTTGATTCTTTTCAAAAGCCAATCCGGACTATCTGCAATGGTAACGCCCAAAATAGAAACGCCACTGTATCGCAAACAAGCATCAGTATTTTCAATTCGTACTTCAACATTTGAAGTTGAATCATCAGAAACCAATTCGTTGTTGTATGGCAATTTTACAGAGAAAGTTTCTTTATGGTGATAAGACAAATATGCGCAAACATCTTTAGCAACACCCAAATGGCTCATGGCATCCATTCTATTGGGTGTTAGTCCAATTTCATAGATATAATCCAGTTCAGGATTGTATAGTTCTTTAGCAGTAGTACCAACAACAATATCTTCGTTAAGCACAATTATTCCACCGTGATCATCACTTACGCCAATTTCATCTTCAGCGCAAATCATGCCTTGACTTTCAACACCTCTAATTTTTGCTTTTTTTATTTGAATGGAATCGCCACTTGTAGGATAAATGGTGGTGCCAATTTGAGCTACAATTACTTTTTGACCAACAGCAACATTTTCAGCACCACAAACGATATTTAAAAAATCAGGGAAGCCCACGTTTACCGTGGTTAATTTTAATTTATCCGAATCCGGATGTTTGATGCAGGTCATTACTTCACCTACCACCAATCCACTCAAACCCCCACGAATAGATTCAGATTTTTCCATGCTTTCTACTTCCAAGCCAATGGAAGTTAATATTTCGGATAATTTTTCAGGTTCAAGCGTGATCGGCAAGTATTCAGTTAGCCAATTGTATGATATTGTCATGTTGTGTTAATATAATTTTCTGAACAAAGATAGTTTTTTACAATTTTAGTACCCATTTTTCAAAATGGAAATAGTAGTAAATGGAATTTTTTGAGAAAATAAAACTTTATTTTTTTTCAAAACGTGCAAAATTATTTTAGCTAAAAAAATCATTCTCGTTTAAAATGTGCAGAATCCAATGACAATAACAATTGTTATGTTTATAAACTTGTGAATAACTGGTTAATAAGCTATATTTAGTGTTAATTATGAGTGGATAATTTTCATTGGCGGTTTGATTTACAGCAATTGGTTTCATTCTTTAATGTTTTGAATTTACCTTAGTCAACCCACAAAACATTTATTTACGATTTAAAATATATTAATGGAGATTACAAATTTAAATAAGGATAGAAAGTTCAAAAAGAAACCCAGTGTAGACCTTGGTTCGATGGTTTTTGGCAAAATTCCACCGCAATCTAAAGAGCTTGAAGAAGCTGTATTGGGTGCTGTGATGCTTGAAAAAAGTGCGTTTGATGTGGTTGTAGAAATATTAAAGCCGGAATGCTTTTATTTGGAAACGCATCAGCGAATTTTCAAAGCGATGCAAGCGTTGGCGGTAAAGAGTATGCCAATTGATTTGCTTACTGTGGTGGAAGAACTTCGATTCAGAGAAGACCTTGAATTTGTTGGCGGACCATACTTTTTAACGCGTTTAACCAACGCCGTAGTTTCATCTGCAAACATTGAATCGCATGCACGTATTTTGGTTCAGAAGTTTATTCAACGTGAATTGATTCGCATCAGTGGTGAAATTATTGGCGAAGCGTATGAAGATAGTGTAGATGTGTTTGATATGCTTGATTCTGCTGAATCGAAATTATTTGAAATAACCAATAATCACCTTCGTAAAAACTTTGATAGCATTGAGGATGTGATTGTAACGACCATCAAGCGAATTGATGAGATGCGCAACCGTCAAGATGATATAACTGGTGTCCCTACTGGATTTCCTTCGTTAGACAAATTGACTTATGGTTGGCAAAATAGTGATTTGATCATTTTGGCTGCAAGACCTTCTGTGGGTAAAACAGCCTTTGCGCTTAACCTTGCCCGTAGTGCGGCACTTCATCCTACAAAACCTACAGCAGTTGGATTTTTTAGTTTGGAGATGAGTAGTGCGCAACTTGTACAGCGTATATTGAGTGCCGAGAGTGAAATTCATCTTGAAAAAATTTCGAGAGGAAAGCTTGAAGAGCATGAAATGAAGCAGCTCTATAAAAAAGGAATTGAGAAATTGAGTAAAGCACCCATTTATATAGATGATTCTGCCGCTTTGAATATTTTTGAATTAAGGGCAAAATGTCGCCGCCTCAAAAACAAATTTAATGTGGGTATTATCATCATCGATTACTTGCAATTGATGAGTGGCAGTGCGGATAGAAATAGCAATCGTGAACAGGAAATCAGTAAAATTTCAAGGGATTTAAAAAGCTTAGCGAAAGAATTACAAATTCCAATTATCGCTTTATCTCAGTTGAGTCGTGAGGTTGAAAAAAGAAAAGAGGGAAATAAAATGCCACAGTTGAGTGATTTGAGGGAGTCGGGTGCAATTGAGCAAGATGCCGATTTGGTTATGTTTTTGTATCGTCCCGAATATTATGAAATTACCGCTAACGAAAATGGCGAAAGCAACAAAGGAGAAACGCATGTTAAAATTGCTAAACATAGAAATGGTAGTTTGGACGTGATTAAATTAACCGCTTTATTACATATTCAGAAGTTTATTGAAGACGAAAGTGCTCAAGATTTTGGTGGATTTGGTATGCCAGCTGAGGGAAAATGGCGCGCCATTTCGGAGACAGGCAGCAATAACGAAGCGAAAATGTTTATTCAAAAAGGCAGTAAAATGAATGAAGAAGAATTTGATGAAGATGATGATGGAAGACCATTTTAATAATTAATTTTTGTTATTTTTTTTATGAATTTGCCTATTTTTTTTACCCATCAAATCAATGAAACCACATTGAGTGAAGAAACATCAAAGCATATTGCTCAAGTATTGAGGATGCAAGTTGGTGAACATATACAACTTAGTGATGGGAAAGGAAATTTGGTTACGGCATTAATAGTAGACAACCATAAAAAAAAATGTGTCGTACAACATATTGAAACACAGACTTTCAAAAAACCTGAAAAAGAAATATCAATTGCCATTTCATTGGTAAAAAATGCCAGTAGGTTTGAATGGTTTTTGGAAAAAGCTACAGAAATAGGCATAAGTACCATCATTCCATTGATTTGTAATAGAACGGAGAAACAACATTTCAGAACAGAAAGGATGAATGGGATTTTAATCAGCGCCATGTTGCAATCCAAA
>VFKL01000077.1 GCA_009885535.1 Chitinophagaceae bacterium
ATATGATGGAGTAATTTATAATGGTGCTGATGATGATGGAAGTGGAACAGTTACGGTAATGCAGATGGCACAAGCATTTGCGCAAGCTAAAAGAGATGGAAACGGCCCAAGAAGAACGATGGTATTCATGACCGTTAGTGGCGAAGAAAAGGGCTTATGGGGAAGCGAATATTATTCAGAACATCCACTATTTCCTTTAGAAAAAACCAGCGTTGATTTAAATATAGACATGATTGGCAGGGTTGATACAGAAAGAAAAACAGCTGACACAATAAATTATGTGTACGTAGTAGGACACAATAAAATAAGTTCGGAGCTACCAGTAGTAAACGAAGGCATGAACAAAAAATACACGAATCTTGTATTGGATTATAAATTTGATGACCCCAACGATCCAAACAGAATTTATTACCGCAGCGATCATTACAATTTTGCACGTAAAGGTGTTCCCGTATTGTTTTTTTATGATGGAATGTTACAAGCGGATTACCACAAACCCACAGATGATGTAGATAAAATAAATTGGCCTTTGTTTCAAAAAAGAGCTCAGATGATTTTTTATACGGCTTGGGAAATGGCAAACAGAGAAAAGATGCTTAAAAGGAATAAGCCTTTACCAAAAGATTAAAATTGAATTTAAAATTAAAAAGCCCCGTCCAATACCGGGGCTTTTTGTTTGACCTGTAGTTCCTAACAAAAGAATGTTGAACTCAGATATTTCAGATGAAAAATTCAATTGTAAAATCTGGGTTTAAAGAGGTGTTTTTATTTTAGGTTATTTTTATTCTTGTTTCTACATAAGCGCATAAACGCCTGATTTATTGTGCATTAGTCATAAAAAACTTTATTTTCTATTGTATGATAATTTTAATATTTAAACTGAAATTCAATAGGGTATTGGTTTATTATGAAAAGTTTGAAGGTGAGAAAAAGTTTGTGAAGTTTGAGAGGTTTGTGAGGTTTGTGAGGTTCAATGTGTTCAATACGTTCAAAAGGTTGGAAGTCCATTTTGAAATATACTGGATTGTGGATGTTAGATATAATTTCTTTACATTTTATGCATGCAACACCAAACGCCAAACACCAAACGCCAAACCACAAACCACAAACAACAAACACCAAACCACAAACGTCTTTTTTAAGGCCTATACGTAATCGTACTTCTTACCGAAGGATGCTCTACACAATGATAATCAAAAGTACCAACCGTGTCTCTTTTAAAATAAAAACTTTTATTGGGAAAAATTATAGGCGTTTGTATGGTAAAATTATCGTCGGAAATGATGGTATGATTTGTTGAAGTTGTATTTACAAATGTTACCGCCGTTCCTAATGCGATGGTATTATTTTGAAAACTTTGAGAAAATAACCCATCCTGAACATAAATATACTCTGTTGGCAATAGCCCGCCTTTTGAAGAAAAGAATGAATCATCGTTATTGCATGATTGCATAATCAACAAACTACAAATCAATGCACAAACATTTTGAACAGTTTTCAATTTCATATCAATTTGAATTATTCAACAAAGTACAAAAAAAATGGAATAATCTGATTTGTTCTTTACATTTTAAACTAAAATAAAAACGGTATAGATTTATTTCTTCACACTTTAAAATCCCAATAATGCTATTCGTACATTTGTTTTATGTCCAAGTATTTAGATGATTTAAACGTACCTCAGCGCGAAGCTGTTATCCATAGAGATGGCCCAATTATGATTATTGCCGGAGCCGGAAGTGGAAAAACCAA
The DNA here is from genome assembly GCA_009885535.1 of Chitinophagaceae bacterium. Lineage (GTDB taxonomy): Bacteria > Bacteroidota > Bacteroidia > Chitinophagales > Chitinophagaceae > Ferruginibacter. Next base: position 1,753 of record VFKL01000077.1, read on the forward strand.
AGTAATTACTACACGTATTGCACATTTGATGGCTAGTGGCGTAGATGCTTTTAATATATTAGCCCTTACATTTACAAATAAGGCTGCAGCCGAAATGAAAGAACGTATCGAAAAAATTCTTGGTGGTACGGAAGCTCGAAATTTATACATTGGTACATTCCATAGCGTTTTCGCTAGAATCTTACGTGGCGAAGCACCTCGACTCGGCTATCCTTCAAACTTTACCATTTACGATGCTGATGATGCAAAATCTGTTATCAAAACAGTAGTTAAAGAACTTAACCTCGATGAAAAACAATACAAACCCAACATTGTATTAAATCGAATTTCTTTAGCAAAAAACGCATTAGTAGGACCAGAAGAATATATGAACGATGGTTTTTTACAACAAGAAGATGCCCGTTCTCAACGTCCAGAAATTGGCAGAATATATAGAGCTTACAGCAATCGTTGTTTTAAAAATGGTGCAATGGATTTCGATGATCTTTTATTTAAAATGCACGATCTGCTCACTGGCTTTCCGGAATGCCTGAGCAAATACCAACACAAGTTTAAGTACGTAATGATTGATGAGTATCAGGATACCAACACCGTGCAATATGAAATTGTAAAATTACTCGGCGCCATGCACGAAAATGTTTGTGTGGTGGGTGATGATGCACAAAGTATTTATAGCTTCCGCGGAGCAACGATTGAAAATATTCTTCAGTTTCAAAAAGATTACGACGAGATAAAAGTGGTGAAGTTGGAACAGAATTATCGAAGTACAAAAAATATTCTAAATGTGGCCAACCAAGTAATTAGCTTCAATAAAGGACAAATTGAAAAGAAATTATTTACCGAAAATATCGAAGGAGAAAAAATAAAACTTATCCGCACCATGACGGATAATGATGAAGGAAAAATTGTAGCAGATACCATACAGGAATTAAAATTGCGCAATCATTTTTACAACAACGATTTTGCGATTTTATATCGTACAAATGCACAAAGTAGAAGTTTTGAGGAATCGCTTCGCAGAATGGGAATCGTGTATAAAATTTATGGCGGCATGAGTTTTTATCAACGTAAAGAAGTAAAAGATTTTATTGCTTATATGCGATTGGTGGTAAACCCAAGAGATGAAGAAGCCATAAAACGTGTGATCAATTATCCAGTTAGAGGCATTGGAAAAACAACCATTGATAAGTTGGTTTTAATAGCCAATAACAACAATTCAAGTGTTTGGGATATCCTTACCAATGCTGCACTTCATGGTTTTAAAAGTGGTACGCTTGAATGTATCGATACGTTTGTAACCATGATAAAAATGTTTCAAAGTGAGCTTGTTAAAAAGAACGCTTACGACCTTTCTGTAATCATTGGAAAAAGTACCAACATCGTTAAAGAATTATTTAACGATAAAACTACTGAGGGTTTGGCTCGTTATGAAAACGTGCAGGAATTATTAAACTCCATCAAAGAGTTTACCGAAACACCAATGAACATTGAAGATGGAGAAGTTGGGGATAAAAGTTTGGGAAGTTACCTACAACAAATTGCTTTACTTACCGATACGGAAGACAACAAAGAAAATGCTGATGCCGTTAAGTTAATGACGATACATGCTGCAAAAGGTCTTGAATTTCCTGTGGTATTTGTGGGTGGATTGGAGGAAACCCTTTTCCCTAGTGCCATGAGCATCAACACCAGAGAAGAATTGGAAGAAGAAAGAAGATTATTTTATGTAGCCATTACCCGAGCAAAAACAAAATTACATCTAACGTATGCTAATGCACGATACCGTTTTGGTCAGTTGCAACAAAACGAACCCAGTAGATTTTTAGAAGAAATTGATACTGCATTTTTAGAAAAAAGTTATGCAGGAAATGCATCTAGAAATAATGCTGCAAGTTCGTGGGGACAATCATCTGCAGCTGAAAGAATGCGCAGGGGATTTGGCAGTACAACCAATAATGCAGCACCAGCTACTAAAACCATCATTAATATTCCACTTGCAAGGCCACAAACAAAAGAGCATGTGCCAACAGCAAATTTTGTTGCGAGCGAAACCGCAGATTTACAAGAAGGACTTCGGGTTGAACATCAAAAATTTGGCTTTGGAAAAATTGAAAAATTAGAAGGCGCATCACATAATCCCATCGCTACAATATTGTTTGATATCAACGGCGAAAAGAAAATTATGCTTAATTATGCAAAGCTTCGAATTTTAGAAAATTAATGATTCGATTATTGCGAATTAGTAATTTACCCAATGTTATAATAAACACAAGTGGTTAAAAAATTCCGCAAATACGGCAAATGCGTAATAAAACCAACTTGTTTACGCGGATTTAAACCAAACTTATATTTATAAATGGGGTTGAATAAAAAATGGGTTTTGTTTTTTATGCTGTAGCCGCTTTTCTTTACAATGCGTTCAAAACGTTCAATGGAAATGCCTGTCTCTTTTATTTCAATCAACTCATCTATTTTACTTTTTGGTTCGCCAAACAATTTTAAAATTGATTTGTAAATGCCTGTAGGTAACAAATGATAATAAGGAATTACGCTTGATATCTTTTTTAAACAAACCTGTTGATGTCCGCCAAATGGCATTTGCCAAGGTGGAAAACCAAAGAAAATTTGTCCGCTTGGTGCCAATAAATTTTTTAAATGAGGAATGAAATTTTCCTGATTGGGCACGTGCTCAATGGTATCTTTTAAAATAATTAAATCGAAATGTTTACTGTATTTTTCTACAAAATCTGCATCATAAACATTCTTCGTCATAAAAATCGCCTTCCCAGCATTTACTTCATTTTTAAAAATATCATTTGCAATATCAATTCTAACATCATCTAGATCAACCCCAACGCATTGGCAACCTCTGTCAATAAAAGGTTTTAGCACACCGCCTTCTCCACAACCAATCTCAAGCACATTTAAGCCTGAAACTATTTTATAGGTTTCGTTTATAAATGCCAATACATAATTTTCTGAATTCTCAACTTGTTGACTGATTCTCAAATCACTATCAGTGTGGTGTTTTAATGCCATTTTTATTTATTATTTGCGTAAAAATATAAAATTTAATCTTTAAATACTTAAGGTAAAAAAAATAGAATAATCATCAATGTAAAAACCAAGAATTATTTAACCTAATTTAATTCAATTGAATCATCTTGCTTACTTTTGAAAAAAAACATTGTCGCTTAATATTCAAACTTTCAAAACGCGTTCCTTAACTGCCATTATTTTTGTAATGGTGATGTTTGCAGGATTATTTATTCATGTTTATTTATTTCTTGCGCTATTTACTTTAATTATGTTTGGCTGTTTATTTGAATTCAGCAAAATTGTAAAAATCATACATTCCAAAAAATATTTTTTATACCTACCTATTGCCTTTTTTTACATCATCATTCCCATAATTTTTATGTTGGATTTGGGTACAAATGGAATAGAAACAAATTCAAATTATTCCCCTTTATGGCCATGTGCTATTTTGTTTTCAATTTGGATTAATGATACTTCGGCTTATTTGGTAGGTTCGTTTATTGGCAAAACACCTTTTTCAAAAATATCACCTAAAAAAACCTGGGAAGGTACTGTTGGCGGTGCTTTGTTATGTATACTCATCATCGCATTATTGGGAAAATTTATTCCAATAGCACAAAAAATTAATGTTATCCATTGGATATCGATTTCCACATTATGTGCCGTTTTTGGAACTATTGGTGATTTAATAGAAAGTAAATTGAAGCGTACGGCAAACATAAAAGACAGTGGAAATTTTATGCCAGGACATGGTGGTTTTTTAGACCGGTTTGATTCATTGCTAATTGCAACGCCATTTGTGTGGGGCTATATTCATTTTTTTATAAAATAATACGCATTTGACTTTTTATTGAGACCAATCTTTTCCCGTATAATGCCGAGTTGATGGCTGTTTTCAACAATTTTATTAGACCATTACAGATATTCATTCGGTATAAACGCTGATTCATTACATTTGTAACCTAAATTTTTTATTATGACTGTACATCGCGAAGGGTATAGAACAATTTTGGTAGTAGGTGGTTTACTTGCTTTGATAAATTTTGTTACGTTTAAATTTTTATGCGCTGATTATTGTTGGCTTTCTATTTCTCTTTTAGCCTTATCATTGATATTTTGGCTTTTTATCGTTTCTTTTTTCAGGATTCCCAATCGTAAACTTACCATTGACGAAAATGCGGTGGTTTCGCCTTGTGATGGAAAAGTAGTGGTAATGGAAGAAGTGTTTGATGAAGAATATTTTAAAGCAAAAGTATTGCAAGTTTCTATTTTTATGAGCCCTGCAAATGTGCACGTAAACCGAAATCCGATAAGTGGCGAAGTGTTATACAGTCAATATCATAAAGGAAAATTCCTTGTTGCCTGGAATCCTAAATCATCTACAGAAAATGAGCGACATTCTGTAGTTTTAAAAAAAAGCGAGAAATCAATACTCGTAAAACAAATTGCTGGTGCTGTGGCAAAAAGAATTGTAAACTATCTTAAGGTAGGGGAAAAAGTATTTCAATCTCAAGAGTTGGGTTTTATAAAATTTGGTAGTCGAGTGGATTTGCTTTTGCCTTTGGGCACCAAACTCAATGTTAGTTTAAACGAGGTTGTACAAGGTGGCGTAACAATTATTGCCATTTTATAAATTTTAACAGCTATTTCTTTGTATTTTTTAAGTTTAATGTCTATTTTTAAATACTAAAAAAATTAAATTATGAAAAAGTTATTTTTACTAGCATCAGCTGCTTTATTAGTTAGTGCAGTTTCATTTGCTGGCCCAACACAAGACAAAAAGAAAAAATGTGCAAAAGGTAAAACTTGTTGCAAAAAAGCAAAATCTTGCGATAAAGACAAAGAAGAAAAAACTGCAGAGATTAAAAATTAATTTGATTGTAGGGGTTGAATATTTTCAACCCCTACTTTTTTCAACCCCTACAACCCTTACTTTTTTGTTCTATCATTAAAATATCTGCTCCAACTGATTAAGATGTGTTACAACATAAGTTGGATTTAAAGTGGATTCTTCATTGATGTGATTTACAAAAATTGTATCCATACCTGCATCTATTCCTCCTTTTATATCCGCAGATTGATTATCACCAATCATGATTGATTCTGAAATTGTAGCGTTAGCTTTATTTAGTGCGTATTCAAAAATTTCTTTTTCCGGCTTCATGCTGTTACTAGATTCGGATGTAATCATGTGTGTAAAATAATGATCTATTCTACTGTTTTGTATTTTACTCCGTTGCGTTTTTTCAAATCCATTGGTAATCAAATGCATGGTGTATTTTTTTTCTTTTAGATACTGTAAAATTTCTACAGTATGCGGAAACAACCCATTTTTAGTAGGTAATATTTCTAAAAACCTTGCGCTTAGTGATTTTGAAAGCACTTCATCCCCAATTTTAAATTCAAGCAGTGTACGCCACATTCTGCGCCATTTTAATTCTTCGGCATTAATAAATCCATTTTGATATCGCTCCCAAAGTATCTTATTGTGATGTAAATATTTCGCATAAAACAAGTCGAATTCACCAGCTATTTTTTTATGCAATTCAAACTCCTCATAAATATCTATCAGTGAAAATTTTGCATTAGCATCAAAGTCCCACAACGTGTGATCTAAGTCAAAAAAAATATGATTGTACTTGCGCATGAACTTATTTAAAGTGTGGAAAATGAATAATATCTTTACGTTTTTGTGAAGATAAGTAATAAACAATAATTCAAAAAAACACTTAAAATAGTCGAATTAAAAAGTTATAAGTAAAAAGTTTCTGTCAATAATTTCTTTTTTTAATTCTACATTTTAATCTAATCATTATCACATGAACATCATTATCACAGGAGGCAGCAAAGGAATGGGAAAAGCTATGGCATTTGAATTTGCTGCTGCCACTTCCCATATTATTTTATGTGCAAGGAATGTAGAAAGTTTACAAAGTACTAAAAACGAAATTTTACAAAAATTTCCTACATGTACAATTGATATTTTTTCTGCTGATCTTTCTATTAAAACTGAAGTAAAACATTTTGCTGATTTCTGTTTAAATAAATTTACGCCTGATATTTTGATTAATAACGCGGGTACATATACGCCAGGAAACACCATAGATGGAACTGATGAAGATTTAGAAAAAATGATGCATTTGAATTTTTATAGTGCGTTTTATTTAACCAAGCATTTACTGCCATCTATGATGAGTCAAAAGCGTGGACATATTTTCAACATATGCTCTATAGCTGCTTTAAGAGCTTATGATGGCGGAGGAACTTATAGCATAAGTAAGTTTGCACTCAACGGTTTTAGTCAAAATTTAAGACACGAAATGAAGCCTCATGGTATAAAAGTTACAGCGGTTTTTCCTGGAGCTGTACTTACCGATTCTTGGGGAAATTTTGATAATAGCAATAATAGAATAATGGAAGCAACAGACATTTCAAAAATGATTTTTGCAGCTTCTAAATTATCACCACAAGCCGTGGTTGAAGAAATTACCATCCGTCCACAATTGGGTGATTTGTGATGCATTAATGCGTTGAAAATTTATACCCCATTCCCCTAATGGATAAAAAATATTTTGGATTTTTTTGATCTTTTTCAAAATACTTTCTAAAATTCAAAATGAAATTATCAATGGTTCTTGTTGTAGGAAATACATTATAGCCCCATACTGCTTGTAATATTTTTTCGCGGGTAACTACTTCATTTTTGTGATCAATCAACAACTTCAACAACATGGCTTCTTTTTTGGTTAATTGAATTTCTTGTCCGGATGAATTGATGGCCAATAATCCATTGAAGTCAATTTTATTTTTTCCAAAAGCATATAATTCAGGAACGTTAGTTTTTAAGGAGAGTTGATCATTTTTTTTAATTAATTTTTCAACCCTCAACAACAACTCTTCCAAATTAAACGGCTTTGTGAGATAATCGTCTGCGCCCATTTTTAAACCCAAAACCCGATCTGCACTACTATTTTTAGCACTTAAAATTAAGATCGGGATATCCTTTTTTTGAAGTCGCACAGATTCACATACCGAAATGCCGTCCAATTCTGGAAGCATCACATCCAACACCATTAAATCAAAATGTTCTTGTTCTAAAATTTTTAAAGCAGCCAAACCATCCGCACAAGCAGTTACTTCATACCCTTCTAATTCAAGATTTAGCTTTAATGCCTCTTGAAGATTTTCTTCATCCTCAACCAGTAAAATGGAATGTTTTTTTTGTGGCATGTTTTAACTAATCGTTTTTAATTGTATAACAAATTTTGTTCCAGTCGGTTCGTTATCTGTTATAAATATTTTACCCTTATGCGCTTTAATAATTCTATAAACCAAATACAAGCCTAGTCCGGTACCTTTTGCTTTTTGCGTAGCTTCTGTACCAATACGATAGAATTTTTCAAAAACTTTCTTTTTATCTGCATCATGTATACCAGATCCGAAATCTGCAAATGTAATACTGCATTGATTTTGCTGTTTTTCTATTTTGATTTCTATGGGTTGATCTTTTGGCGAATACTTAATGGCGTTATCAATTAAATTATTGAATGCCATTTGAAGTAAAAAAACATCAGCCATTAAATACAAAGAAGCATCATCAAAAAACTGAATTACCCGATTTGGAAAACGGTTTTTAAAGTCAGTAATTACAGATTGCAACAAAGCGTTTACTTCTAATCGCTCCGGCGTATATTGATGCGCTCCTGCCTCCATCTGAGAAGAAAGCAATAAATTATTACAAAGCGCATTCATTCTATTGGATTCCTGAATCGTATTACTCAAGAGCTTGAATTGCTGCGCATCGTCGAGCTGCCTTTTTTGTAAAGTTTCTAAATTTAATTTCGTTATGGCAATAGGCGTTTTTAATTCATGCGTAATGGCAACCATAAAATTTTGTTGCTGCCTGCTTATAATCAACTGTCTATTCACTGCGCGGAATAAAAATATTGCCCCGGCAGATATTAAAAGAAAAAATATTGAGCCTTCACCAATATATTGTGCTGTCTTCCTTTTTCGTTCATCTTCAATCTTCCAAACCTTAATGGAATAAGCAGCATCCTGTTTACTAATTTCATTTATTTTAAAATTAGCCATTGACGTATTTTGTCTGCTTAATGCTATATACCACCAAATCAACGCAGAAAAAATATACAGCAACAAAAACCAATAAATAAAAAATATCAATTTTATTTTTTTTGATTTCTTAAACATGCATTTAATATTGAAAAATGGTTTTGAATTAATTGCGCTTATCCAATCCCCAACTTAATTTACTGCGTAAGGTTTGTAAAAAATTATTTTCATTGAGGCGAACCAATTTAATATCGAATGTTTCTTTTTTTACGGCAAGTTGCACCTCTTTGCTTACTATTTCTTTTCTGCTGTCTAGTGTTACCAAAAAATCATCCGTTCTTCCTTCTAATTCAAAAGAAATGATATTATCATCTGGCACTACAATTGGGCGAATATTTAAATTATGCGGTGCTACGGGTGTAATTACAAAACTGTTGCTTTCAGGAAAAACCACCGGACCGCCACAACTTAACGAATAACCCGTTGAACCCGTTGGTGTGGCTACGATTATCCCATCAGCCCAATAGGTATTTAAAAATTCACCGTTTAAGTACGTGTGAATTTTTATCATTGGCGATATATCCCTTTTGTGAATTGAAAACTCATTCAATGCATACGGTGTTTCTCCAAATAAGGGCACGTTTGCATCAAGATGAATTAAGGTTCTTTTATCAAGTACATATTTTCTCTCAGCAATGGCATCTATAACGCCTTGAATTTCATCTCTACCAATATTAGCCAAAAAACCCAATCGACCATAATTAATACCTAATACAGGAATACCCGAATTACGTACCATAGTAACAGTATCTAGCATTGTACCATCTCCACCTAAACTAAGTACGCAATCAATACTGCTATCTAAATCTTCAAAAGCATTGAATGTGGAGTATTGGTTGTTTAAATCAATTGATGAATAAAACTGATTGAAAAAATCTTGAAAAAATACAGGTTCAACTCCATTTTTAATTAACTCTTCAAACAACTTATGAATATCTTTTAGTTGGTCATTTTCTACACCGCGGCTATAAATGGCAATTTTCATTTTTCTAAAATAAGTGCTTTATAAAATACTTCTTAAATGTAAAAATAGCCCCTTTTCGTGTAATTGATTCATACTAAACTCAGCACTTAACCTCAAATCATACAAATTTAAAACATCTAATCCTACACCTGTGGTGTATAAAAGTCGATCATTTAGCATACCGCTTCCATTAGGTTTGTTGTAAGCAAATCCTGTGTTTACAAATGTTTTAGCATAAAATGAAAAAGGCAAATAGGGAATTTGTTTTATTTTAAAAGGAACCTTGATTTTAAATGAACACAATTTTTTACTCAGATTATATTTTGCTATTGCTGATGCTACGCCATCAATTACATAATTTTCTAATCCATTTAAATAATAATCACCAAATCCAAATGCCCGTTGATTGATATAAGGTTGTGTAAATGGTAATTTTAATTTTGAATATACTTGTACACTAGTATAAAATTTATGGGGATGTGTCATAAATTTTCGCAATGATAAATCTACTTGAAACATATTTATTCCTCCAGATAATCCAAAACCACGTTTTACCAAAGAAATATTTATTGTTTTGCCTTTTAACGGATAATTAATGTTGTCAACTTTAATAAATTGATAACTGTAATAAAGATCTGTAAAGCCCACATTAGGTTTATTTGTGTTTAAATAATTGAGGTTGTAAGCCGTGGAAGTTATACTGTCATTTACATCAATAAAACTATATTGAATTTTGTACGTATGTTTTTTATAAAAACCTTTTCTAATACTATATGCTGCAACTGCATTATAAATAGTTCTATCAAACTGATTTGATTTATAAAGAAGTGATTTATTCTTTGGGGTTGTTTTGTAATCAACTTCTTTGCTTTGGGAATAGCTAAAACCAATTGAAAACCCTTCAGTAAGTTTTGTGTTGCTGTAAGGTGCTGTGTAAGAAATGGAAATATTTCTGGCGTAACCGGTTAATAAATAAATATTCAACTGATCGCCTCTTCCACTTAAATTAAAATCAGCATATTTTATTCCATAAATAACCCGTTTAAAATCATGGTCGTGCGTTGTCCACCAATCATTAAAATTTCTGTCGGTAAGTTTTAAATAAGGGGTTGGATAAATGTACCATCTTTCCAATACTTCAATATAAATATCTACCGCATCAGTTCCAATCATAACCGGCGTTACGGTTACTGTTGAAAACAAATTGGTGTTGTAAATGAGCGGTTGTGATGCATTTAATTTTTCCAAAAGAATTGCTGCTTTAACTTGTTGACCCGCTTTCAATTTCATTTCTCGCAAAATGATGTAGTCCTTCGTTTTTTTATTTCCACTGATTTTTATTGAACGAACATTTAGCAAACGAATGGTATCGGTTTGTAAAGATTCAAAGTAAGTAGAATCAAAAATCAAACTATTGTATTTGGGTTGGGCATTAATATGTTGAAAGAAAAAAAAGGAAATGATAAAAAATATGGTTGTTACTTTTTTCATTTTAAATCGAGATAATTCATCAAGTTTCTATAATTGACATCTGATTTGTCTTCGTAAATTTTCACCCCAAAATGATGCAGTACATTGTATTCGTATCTTTCAAATGTGGCAACAATGGAAGCGATTTCTTTTCTGTTGATATGCAATGTAACCGTTAGTAACCCTGTCGTTGGGTCTGTCGTTGTATTGAGGTGTAAAATTGTGCAGTCATTGCTTTCAACAATTCTACTAATTTCAGAAATGGCAAATTGTACGCGTTGCATTTCTAAAATAATCAAACCACCGATTTCATTAGCACCAGCAAATTCGCCAATAGATTTTAATAAATTCGCTGTGGTAATTACACCCATGAATTCGGCATTTTTATCAATAACAGGTACTACATTTGTTTCGTATTGATTGCAATAATTGATTGCATTTAAAAAATGGACATCTTCTTGAATATAGAAAAGTAAAAATTGATCTTGGATTTTTTCAATGGTGATTTTATCTTCATCAATATCTAATAACTCTTCTTCGCTAATTAAACCAAGGAATTTTTTATCTGCTACAATGGGTAAATGCGTTAGTTTAAAATCATTAATCAATTGTTTGGCTTTGCCAACGGTGTCATCCAATTGTAATTGGGGAATACTATTATTGATTAATTGAGCAGTCAGCATAACGGATTATTTAATTCATTTTTTGATGAATTTAATTATTTTGGCATTTCCATTTTTTTCAAAAACACTTCTAGGATTTTATTAAAAGATTCTGGAACTTCCATCATTGGCGCATGTCCACATTTATCAATAAAATGCAATTCGCTGTTAGGCATAAGCTTATGAAAATCTTCTCCTACAAATGGTGGTGTAATGGTATCATTGTTTCCCCAAATTAAACAGGTTGGAATTTTAATTTGATTGAGCTCTTCGCCTAAATTATTTCTAATAGCGCTTTTAGCAAGGGCAATAATTTTAATCACCTTCAAACGGTTGTTGGTAATTTCAAATACCTCGTTTACCAATTCTTCGGTCGCTAATTTTGGATCGTAAAAAGTTAAGGAAGTTTTGCTTCGAATATATTCTTTATCGCCTCTTTTTGGATACGAATCGCCCATGCCATTTTCAAACAAACCTGAGCTTCCTGTTAAAATAATTGATCTGATTTTTTCGGGTTTGTTGAGGGCATAAACCAATGCTACATGACCACCTAATGAATTGCCCATTAAATGAATATTATCATATCCTTTATAATCTATAAATTTTGATACAAATTTCTTTAACCCACCAACAGATGTATGCAATAAATCAAGTTCTAAAAGTGGCAACATGGGCACCACAACTTTATGCGTTTTTTTGAAATGTTCAATTAGGGGTTCGAAATTGCTCATAGCCCCAAAAAGTCCATGTAATAACATCAACACCTCACCTTCGCCTTCTTCTATGAATTTGAATTTTCCATCCTCTTTAACTGTGTACGCCATACTTAAAAAAACTAAATTATTAATGATTTAAAAAATGTTTTCTAAATCTCAACCGGTTAAAATTACGGTAAAAAAATAATACGGAAAAATAATACCAATTAGACATTAGTAATGGTTTAATTAAATTGACCCAAACATCTATCATATCAGCATTTTACGAGAAAGTTTGAATTAAAAAGTAATATTAATTGGAGTAACTATGATTTGTTTGAACCCTGCTTAAAATATTCCTCCATTTGTATGCCCATATTTTTAAAAACAGGAATTAATTTTCCAACATGATTTAAAACCATTGGGGCAATTGGCGCCAATTTATTGTAAAAGAAAGAAGCGTTGATTTGCTTATCCGACAATACATTCAATTGATTAAGATAATATAAAATCATGCTGTAAAAAAGGCCATACATCAACAAGTACATCAATACGCCGGTTAATTTATTAAACCAACCCAGCATAATCAATTCAGCCGATTTTTCAAGGATTTTACCCAGCAAATTCATCAATACAAACACAAGTGCCAATACGAGTATAAAAGATAAAAATGGAATCCATTTATGATTTAGCCATTGGTGTTGCGATAAATAAACAGCCACTGTTGCCGCAAATTTTGTAGCCACGAAAAAGCCAATGAAAAAGGTAGCAAATGAAAATATGGATTGTATAAACCCTTTCTTGATGCCCTTATAGCATGCCAAGGAAACTAAAAAAATAAATATTATATCGATGTACATAAAATTGTTTTCCCTCCATTGAAAAGATGTTCTATCATAAAACAATGAGAAATCAAAACAAAAAATCAGATTGAATTTTATCTCAACATTTCTTTTACCAAGCTACTGATTGTTTTACCATCTGCTTTTCCAGCCAATTGTTTAGAAGCAACTCCCATCACTTTACCCAAATCCGCAGCAGTTGAAGCACCAGTTTCAGTTATTATAATTTGTATAGCTGATTTTATTTCGGCTTCTGTCATTTGCTTTGGTAAAAACTTTTCGATTACCGCCATTTCTTCCCTTTCTTTTACCGCCAAGTCTTCTCTTCCTTGTTTTTCAAATATATCAAGCGAATCTTTACGTTGTTTCATCATCTTCTGTAAAAACTTCAATTCGGTTGCTTCATCAATTTCTCCTGAAGCACCTGGTTCTGTTTTTGCTTTGATAATTTCTGCTTTAATTGCCCTTAGTCCTCTAAGTGCTGCTTCATTTTTTGATTTCATGGCCTCTTTCAATTCCGCCATAATTTGTTGTTCTAATGCCATTTTAGTAATTTTTAGTTAGATGATTGTTCGCTAATCATTTGTGCTTTAAATTTCTCATGAAATTGTTTTGCAAATGCTTTCATTTCGCCAGTTAATTCGTGTTGTTGTGTAGCGCGGTCAAAGGTATCGGCCATACTCATCAACATTTGATAAAAGAAATCCCCCATTTCATCTACCATCATATCTTTTGTCCATAAATCAATTCTCATTGCCGTTTGATCTTCAGCATCCCAAAAAGCTAGGCACATGGCTTTAGACTTTTGCGCCATTTCTGCCGAACTATCCGATGCTTGCCAATTTATTTGCTGCGGAATCTTATTCGGGTCGAGCATTACATCTATTGTTATGGTTGATTTTTGCATAAAAATATTTTTTCAAAGTTATACTATTCTATGTTTTATTATTGATTATACTATCCCAAACTTTCTCAGAAATTTCTTCCCATTGATGCGTAGCCGAGTGCTTCGTCATCTCTTCAATTATAGTGTTTCTAAAGGTTTCATCCTTATACAACAATATCAATTTTTCAGCAATTGATTTTTCTGATACGTCTGCATAAACAGCGGCATTTTTTGCTATTGAGTTGTAATGTGCTATTTCTGGAAGTATCATTGGGATTTTGTATTTATACGCCAACTGATACATCTCCATAAAATTAATATCATTGCCGCCAAATACAACAGCATAAGCAGCCCCCAATAATGATTCAAAAATATCAGCTTTATGAATCATTAAAACGTCATTTCTGTATTTATAATTTGATAGTAATTTTTTTGATTTATTGGCTAGTTTCTCATCGGTATAAATAACCAATTTAAAGTTGGATTGTTGCCATTTTTTAAATACAGAAAATGCTTTTAATATGACCAATAATTGCGCAACTGAACATCCTTTTTGGATAGATATAAAAAAATCTTTTTCTGCTGTATGTAATTGTTTTATTTTAATGGAATCTTCTATTGATAATGGTTCCATCTTTTCAACGCCATGCGAAATCAAATAGATTTGATTTTTTAATTCTGGAATTGTATGCAACAATTGTTCGTAAACAATATCATTGGTTGTAATTAAAAAATCAGCATGATTTGATTTTTTAAATTTCTGTTTTTGTTTTATCGCTTTTGAATGATGCAAAAATGCAATTTTTGTGATGTTTTTTATAGCTATTGTTGCTTCATTTGAACTGAAATAATAATCTACTTTATATTTTTTCAAATAAGCGCGAAGTTGAATTTGATTCAGCACCGAGTGATAAATGCCCGTATTATGGGCATATTTTAACTTAACGGATTTGACATTTTCAGGCAAATCTTTTTTTATCACATGCTGCTTCTGATGAAGCATAAAAAATTGATGTGTAGGATGCTTTAATGCAAGTTTTAAAAAGCAGTTGTAATTAAAATCCGATGTTGTATTTGTAATTTGAAAAGCAATAACCATACTTAATTATTTCAATAATCTAACTTTTACCATTTCAATTCGAGTATCACTTACATGAAGTATGTCAAACTCGATGTTGCCTATAATGATTTTTTGTTTCTGTTTTGGAATGGCATTGTTATTTTGTATTATAAAGCCAGAAAGCGTTTCAGCGCCTTCTTTTCCATAAAAATTAAAGTTGTATTTCTGTTCGATATAATCTAATTCTATTCTTCCACTAAAAAGGTATTCATCTTCTGCCAGTTGTTTTTCAACAAAATTTTCTGTTGTATCGTATTCATCTTCAATTTCACCAAAAAGCTCTTCAAGTAAATCTTCCATAGTTACAATACCTGCGGTTCCACCAAATTCATCAATCACCCAAGCAATGCTTTTTCTGTCTTTGGTAAATTTATTCATCAAATCTGTTGCACTCATCGTTTCTGGTACAGCTGCAATAGGATGTAAGATTTCTAAAGAAGTAGCCGGATTTTTAAATAAATCAAGGTGATGAATGTATCCGATTATATTGTCGATGTTTTTATCAAATACTATTATTCTACTCAATTTTGTTTCAATAAATTTTTCTTTAATGGTAAAAATACTGGTGGTTTTTTCTACGCCTATAATTTCTTTTCGGGGAAGTAAACATGCCCTTATTTTAATTTCGCTTAATGACAATGCATTTTCAAATAGCTTTTTGTTGTGTTCAGATGCTTCTTCTATTTCTTGATTATTATTTTGCTGAAAGAAATGTTCGAGGTCTAATTTAGTGAATGCTTCTTTTTTGTTTTTGATTTTTACATTGAAAATATATTTCAAAATCCATTCAGATATATTTACCAATAAAGCTGCAAAGGATGAAAAAAGTTGATAAAAGAAATTCATCAGTTTGCTGATAAAAACCGAATGAATAATTTGTTCGTTTTTAATTCTAAAAAAAGTTCTTACAATAAAAACGGTGAAAAGTAAAATGGTTGTAGATAAAATGGTTTCTACCAACAATTGAATATAGCTGATGTAATCTGAGGCAGAAGGGTATTTGTTTAATAATTCTTTTATCTTGCTCCAAACAGGATACAGCATATCGCCGATTAATAATCCGTAAACAACATATAAAATAGTTAAGCCTACCAAAAGTGTTCCAATAAATCGAGTTGAGTTTTCGGAAAAACGGCTCCATGTTTTACCGCTAATCGTGCCTTGTTTTTTCTTTAATTCAATGGATAATTTATTTACTGAAATAAAGGCGATTTCAATTCCATAAAAAAAAGCAATTAATAAAAGCGAAATTATTATGACCAATAGTGAAATCCAATCCATACAATATATTTAGATTTTTTGTTTGTTATTTTCAATTTTTCAAAAATTCGGATAGGATTTCTTTTGCCTGAATGCAAGCCTTTTCTAATTCATTATTAATGATAATTTTATTAAAATGTTCTTTAAACCCAATTTCGTAAGATGCTTTATTGATGCGTGCGTTAAGCGATTCTTCTGTTTCAGTTCCTCTTGATAATAATCTTTTTTTCAGTTCATCTACCGAAGGCGGTTCTACAAAAATACTCAGTGTGTTTTCTGGATATTGCTGTTGAATATGCAACGCGCCTTTTACATCAATATCTAAAACCGGAACTTTATTCTGTAACCAAATTCTCTTTAGTTCCGATTTTAAAGTGCCGTAATATTTTCCTTCATAAACCATTTCCCATTCAGCAAATTCCTTTTTTTGAATTTTAGATTTGAACAATTCGGTCGAAATAAAATAATAATCTTTTTCATCTATTTCATTTGCTCTAGCATTGCGTGTAGTGGCTGATATTGAAAAAGTAAGTTCTGAAAATTCTTGCATTAAAAAATGCGTTATCGAAGTTTTTCCGGCTCCGGATGGTGCGGTAATAATTAATATTTTTTGATGATTGGTTTCCATTTTTACTACGGCTAAAATAAAAAATAATGTTTACAAATTAGCCAACCTTTTTACAGTTGCGCATTATTAATCTTTGCGAATGATTTCGGCACCCAATGCTTTCAATCTTTCGTCAATGCTTTGATATCCTCTATCAATCTGTTCTATATTTTGAATAATACTTTTTCCATCTGCACTTAATGCCGCAATCAACAACGCTACTCCAGCTCTAATATCTGGTGAGCTCATTGTAATTCCCCTCAATTTTTTTTGTCTTTCCATTCCTACTACAACAGCACGGTGCGGATCGCATAAAATTATTTGGGCACCCATCTCTATTAGTTTATCTACAAAAAACAACCTGCTTTCAAACATTTTTTGATGTATAAGCACACTGCCTTTTGCCTGAATTGCGGTAACCAAAATTATACTTAATAAATCTGGCGTTAAACCAGGCCATGGATGATCATAAATAGTAGGGATACCGCCTTCAAGATAGGTTTGAATTTCGTACAAATCCTGAGCGGGAATATGGATATCATCATTAATAAAATGCATTTTAATGCCCAACTGTTGGAATTTTTCTGGGATGACACCCAGTTCTTTTATACCCGCATTTTTTATAGTAATGTCGCTTTGTGTCATGGCTGCCAAGCCAATAAAACTGCCAACTTCAATCATATCCGGCAACATTGTATGGGTTGTACCATTTAATGATTCAACGCCATGAATGACCAACATATTACTGCCGATTCCTTCTATCTTTGCACCCATTCTATTGAGCATCTTACATAGTTGTTGAATATATGGTTCGCAGGCCGCATTGTAAATGGTAGTCGTTCCGCTTGACAAACTAGCCGCCATTAAAATATTTGCAGTTCCGGTTACGCTTGGCTCATCCAATAACATAAACGTACCTTTCAATCCATCTGTCACTAACTGAAAACAATTTGCGTTTTCATTGTAAATATATTCCGCGCCTAATTTTTGAAATCCAATAATATGCGTATCTAATTTTCTTCTGCCAATTTTATCGCCACCTGGTTTTGGCAAATACGCTTTTTTAAAACGAGCAAGTAACGGACCGGCGAGCATTACAGAACCCCTTAATCGTCCGCTTTTTTTGTGAAACGCATCACTCGAAAGGTGATCTACATCTACATCATCAGCTTGAAAAGTGCAAGTTTGCCTATCCGTACGATTTACTTTTACATTGATTTCTTTTAATAACTCTATCAATAAATTTACATCAACAATATCGGGGATATTTTGAATGGTTACAGGCTCTTTTGTAAGCAAAACAGCACTAATAATTTGCAGTGCTTCATTTTTTGCACCCTGGGGATTGATAATTCCGGAAAGTTTTTTTCCGCCAGTTACTTCAAAAATACTCATGTAATATAAAATTTCTTTGAGGGCAAAGATGAATATTTAATTTGAAAGTTGGTGATTGAATTTGGAGGGATGGAAGGGTTTTGAGGTTTATGGGTTTAAAATGCATCCAATATCGAGTATTGTTTCGCGCAAAGCACGCAAGGGAGCAAAGACGCAAAGGTTTGGGAAGTTTAATGGTTTAAAATGCTTCGCTGGTTTAATGGGTTAAGGTTGATTGATGTTTTGTAAAACCGCATCCACCCACCGTTGAAACCGTGGGCTATGAAAAATGTCGTAAAGATTGAAAGTGTAAAATGCTGGAACGAAATTCCAACTTCCCCCTTGGGGGACTGAGGGGGCTTTTATTGTTTCGCGCAAAGCACGCAAGGGAGCAAAGGTTTGGGAAGTTTAACGGTTTAAAATGCTTCGCTGGTTTAATGGTTTAAGGTTGATCGATGGTTTACATTTAAATCGCTTACACCCACGGTTGAAACCGTGGGCTATGAAAAATATCGTAAAGATTGAAACTGTAAAATGCTGGAACGATATGACAACTTCCCCCTTGGGGGACTGAGGGGGCTAATACCTCTTTTTAAAATTACGGTTGTTGTTATCTCTTCCGCCACTATTATCTCTTCCACCGCCATTGCTGCTTCCACCACGATTGTCTCTTCCACCGCCAGTTCCACCACGGTTATCTCTACTTCCACCACGATTATCTCTACCTCCAGCACTTCTATTCTCGCGTCCACCAAAATTTTGTCTGTATTGGCCACGTGCCCCAGAAGAACCATAATCATCCCTATCTGTACGATTATCCGTTCTATGTATTACAAATGGTTTGTTGTTAAACTCTAACTCTCCATTTGTAATGCTGTTTAATTCTGTTTGAATATTATCGTCGTGTACCAATTCCTTATGCCAATTGCTGTAGGTAAGCTTCATATAATACGCAATTGAATTGGCAAACCCTTGCTTTTTTTCAGGATTCTCTTCTTTCAACGCTTTATCTATTACCAACTCAATATTCTTCCCCAAATGATTAAATCGTGGATATTTTTTTGGATAACGTAGGTTTTGTGGTTTAGCTTTTAGCGTTTCTCTTGTTGGAATCGGATACGGACTTTCAACATCCAAAGTAAAATCACTGATTAAAAAAAGATGATCCCA
Source organism: Chitinophagaceae bacterium (assembly GCA_009885535.1). GTDB lineage: Bacteria > Bacteroidota > Bacteroidia > Chitinophagales > Chitinophagaceae > Ferruginibacter. Next base: position 20,975 of record VFKL01000077.1, read on the forward strand.
TAATTTATGTCTGAAATCTTCTACATTTTTCAAATGTGGATTTAAAAAACCCATCAGTTCAATTACTGCATATGCATTTCTTTGGCGCGTTTCTTTGTCTTCTATTTTTAATAAATACTCTACCATTTTTTGAATATGTCTGCCATATTCTTTCATAATTAAATGATTTCTTGTGGTATTGTATTCCATGTTTTCAACGTTCAGCATCATTCAAAGTTATTCGTTATAAATGTTAATTCTTTTTCTGCCGTTTGCACAGCAACGTATTTTTTATGTTGATGGATAAAATATTATGGATGTTGATTCTTTCTGCTTTGCTTAAACTTCCAATAGATATAAATTAGCGCCATTAAAACGCCAATGCTATCTGCCAGCCAATCCAACAAATCAAAACTTCTTCCTGGTACTAAGCGTTGAATAAGTTCGGTTGATAAACCCCAAACAGATGCCGCTAAAGAAATCCAAATAAAATAATTCATTTTGGTTGATTCAACCATTTCAGATTTAAATATAGGAATAATAAAAAGATAATTCAGCATGCCAAACATTACTGCGTGTGCAATTTTATCCGGCCTAACTATAGAAAACCACCACATGGGCTCTATTTCTGGCATTTCTTGCTTGGGCAAACAAATTAAAAATAGCACCAAAATAAACCACAGGATGCCAGGAATAAACTTTTTGTAGGAAATGCGTTTCAAATTTTATTTAATTTAACCCACAAATGCTGCATATTGATCTGCGCTCATTAAGCCATCAAGATCAGCGATATTATCAATTGTCATTTTTACCATCCACCCCGCTCCGTAAGGATCAGTATTTACCAAATCAGGATTAGCAGTTATTTCAGCATTCATTTCAGTTATTGTTCCTGCTACAGGAACGAACAAATCACTCGCCGTTTTTACCGCATCAACCGCACCAAATATAGCCTCTGCTGATAATGATTTTCCAATTGTGCTGATGTCTACATATATAATATCACCCAAAGCATCTTGCGCATAATCAGTGATTCCAACTGTTGCTGTGTTGCCTTCTACCAAAATCCACTCGTGATCTTTTGTATATTTTAAATGTGCTGGATAATTCATAAAGAAAATTTGGTTTTTATTTTATTATTTAGGTGCAATTTAAATGAAAATTGTTTTTAAAACTATTTTACAATTTCCATTTTCATCATTACATTAACCAATGGACGATTACTGCCATCCGTTTTCATTAACGCTATTTTGTCTATTACGTCTAGTCCGCTTATCGTTTCGCCAAATACCGTATAATCCATATCTAAAAATGGTGTGCCTCCTACTGTTTTGTACAGATTTTTTTGTTCTGCAGAATACGTAATGCTTTTAGATTGTTCCATATTAAATAAATCTCCTTCATTACTCACATTTCCTTGCACAATATAAAACTGACAAGCACTGCTGGCTTTTGTAGGATTACCATCTCTTGCAGCACTCAATGCACCTTTTTTATGGATGATGTTTTTATTAAACTCCGCAGGAATTCTCTCCATATCTCCGCCGCCCATGCCCAACATTGCACCTTCTACAGCATTTTTACTCATTGGATCTCCACCCTGAATCATAAACCCTTGAATTACACGATGAAACAATAAGCTGTCATAAAAGCCAGCTTGTACCAATTTTACAAAATTGTCTCTATGTTGAGGTGTAGAATCGTATAATTTAATGATGATTGTTCCAACTGAAGTTGTAATTTTTACTTTGGTTTTGCCTGCTGTATACGGATTGGGTATTGCCGCTACTTCTTTTGCTGTTGGCGTTGGCTTTACTAAAACAGTTGGCTCCGGTTCAATGGCAACCTTTGATTTTTTTCCTGTTTTTTGTTGCGCAATTCCATTTAAAGAAAAAATGGTCATCAATAAAAATCCTAACATTAAAATTTTTGTCTTCATAAATTGTTTTTTTAAATAAATTCTTGAGATTGAAAATAAAGTAAAATATGGTCTTTTAAAAAATTTTCTTGTTCAAATAAGTCGAACCCTGGCAATGCTTTCATTTGCGTAAAATGTGGCCATCCTTCTTCATCATTTCCATCAAAACTATAAAAACCACTTGGCATCAAAGCTGTACAGATGGCGATATGCATCAAATCTTGCTTTTGTTCTTTGCTGAATTCCTGCGGACCTTGGCCCAATTCCTGCACCCCAATTAACAGTAAAATACCATTCATATCTGGCTTTATGCCAAATCGCTCTTTTAACTTAATCCTCAACTTCAACCACCTTATCTGTAAATCTTCTTCTATCGGTTGCATGCGCAAATGTAAGTAATATGTAATTCCCAATTATCTTTGTGACATTACTGATTTTATAAAAAAGAAATTATTTACATGTTACAAATACAATTTATTCGCCAAAATGCAGATTTAGTTAAAGAAAAACTGGCGATTCGCAATTATGCCAATATTGGTTTGGTAGATACTTTAATTGAAATGGATGACGAGCTTCGTAAGATAAAATTTACCAGCGAATCTATACAAGCCAGCATTAACAGTGCTTCTAAAGAAATTGGCATGCTAATGGCTAAAGGTGAAAAAGAGTCTGCGGAGTTAAAAAAATCAGAAGTTACTGCCTTAAAAGAAGAAATGGCTCAAAAGTCAGCAAGTTTAGACGAATTGGAAATAAGCTTTCATAAACAAATTTTATTGTTGCCCAACCTACCACATCATTCTGTGCCAGCGGGTAAATCGGCAGAAGACAATGAAGAAGTTAGATCTGGTGGTAAAATTCCAACCTTAATGGAAAACGCAAAACCACATTGGGACATCATCAAGGATTACGATTTAATCGATTTTGAAACAGGTGCAAAAATAGCAGGAAGTGGTTTTCCTTTATACAAAGGTCGTGGAGCAAAACTTCAACGTTCACTAATTCAATTTTTCTTGGATTATAACTGCGATGCAGGTTACACAGAATATATGCCGCCACTGATGGTAAACGAAGCTGCTGCTTATGGTACCGGTCAATTGCCCGATAAAGAAGGTCAAATGTATCACATTACTGCCGACGGTTTATACCTTATTCCAACCGCAGAAGTTCCGGTTACAAATGTATACGCCAATGAAATCATTAAGGAAAACGAAATTCCGGTTAAAATGACCGCATATACCCCATGTTTCAGAAGAGAAGCTGGAAGTTTTGGTAGCGATGTTAGGGGCTTAAATCGCGTACATCAGTTTGATAAAGTTGAAATCATTCAGTTGGTTCATGCAGAAAATAGTTATTCCGTTTTAGAAGAAATGGTTGCTCATGTTGAAAAGCTGTTGAATTTGCTTGAACTTCCTTACCGTGTGCTTCGTTTATGTGGAGGTGATATGGGATTCACCTCGGCATTAACATACGATTTCGAAGTATATAGCGCCGCACAACAAAAATGGCTTGAGGTTAGCTCTGTTAGTAATTTTGAAACCTTTCAAACCAACAGAATGAAAATCAGACATAAGGATGAAAATGGAAAAACACAATTGTTGCATTCTTTAAACGGTTCTTCATTAGCTTTACCTAGAATTGTAGCTGCATTGTTGGAAAACAATCAAACCGAAAAAGGTATTGTTTTACCTCAAATTTTGCATAAATATGTTGGCATGTCTGTTATCGAAAAATTATAAAAAATAAAACGTGATAAAACTGATTTCTGTTTTAATATTCATTTTCTCTGTTTTAATATTTGGCGCATGTAGTCGTAAAATAACCCCAACCAAAACAACAGTTGAAGCCAAAGAAAATTCAGATAAAAATTACACGGTTGTTTTAAGCAGCAGGTATGGTAAAGAAACATATGAAGCCAAATGTGGGAATTGTCATAATTTAAACAAGCCAAGCAATTATACATTCACAGAATGGAACCCAATTATGGATAGAATGGCAAAAAAAGCAGACCTCGATTATCTACAAAAACAAAATGTGTTGGGTTATCTAAAAGACAATGCGAAGGCGGAAAAATAATATAATTGATTTTGATTATTTAAATATTATTAAGTAGATTTAAGATTGTTTAAAAACCCTTTTTCTTGAACTAATTTTTAAAAGTTAATATGTCTACAAACCGTACCAAACTCCTTGAAACTTTTAACACAGAATATTTAAAACTCAATGATAATCAGCGTTTGGCTGTAAATACCATTGAAGGTCCTGTAATGGTGATTGCTGGTCCGGGTACTGGTAAAACGCAAATTCTTGCCAGTAGAATCGGAAAGATTTTATTAGAAACAGATACACTTCCCGAAAATATTCTTTGTTTAACCTACACCGATGCCGGCGTTGTGGCGATGCGAAAAAGATTGCTTCAATTTATTGGACCGGATGCATATAAAGTAAACATCTACACCTTTCATGCTTTTTGCAATGATGTGATTCAAGACAATCTTTCGATGTTTGAAAAAAACAGTTTAGATGCTATTTCCGAGCTTGAACGAATTGAACTGTTTAAAAAATTAATCGATACCCTACCCAAAAATCATCCACTAAAAAGATATCGTGGCGATGTGTATTATGAGGTAAGCAATTTGCAGGGGCTTTTTAGCAACATGAAAAAAGAAGGTTGGACACCCGATTTTTTAAATCAACATATTGATGAACATCTTAAAGAGTTACCAAATGATGAGGCTTTCATTTACAAAACGAGCCGTGCCGGTAAATACAACAAAGGAGATTTTAAACCTGACTATTATGAAGAGCTCGAAAAAATGGAAAAGCTCCGCGCTGCCGTTAATGAATTTGATCGTTTTCAAGAAATGATGAAAGTAGCAAACCGCTACGATTTTGATGATATGATTATTTGGGTGATAAAAGCTTTTGAAAGCAATGCACATTTATTGGCGAATTATCAAGAACGCTTTCAATACATACTTGTAGATGAATATCAAGATACCAGCGGTTCTCAAAATAATTTGGTACAACTTTTAATCAGCTACTGGGACAATCCAAATGTATTTGTAGTGGGCGATGATGACCAAAGTATTTTCAGATTTCAAGGCGCTAACGTTGAAAATATGTTGACGTTTGCTACTCAATATAACGACGACATTTTAAAAGTGGTGCTTACCAATAATTACCGTTCTACTCAACCCATTTTAGATGCATCAAAAGCATTGATTGATAGAAACAATGATCGATTGATTAATAAAATTGAAGGACTTACAAAGACGCTTATTTCTTCGAATGATAAAATACAGCACCTCAATCATTTACCCATTGTAATTGAGTATGAAAGCCAAAGACACGAAATGATTGCTGTGGTGAAAAACACACAGAAGCTTTTAGCAGAAGGCGTTGAACCCGGTAAAATAGGCATCATTTATAAAGAGAATAAATACGGTGAAGTAGTAACGCAGTATTTTAATTTGTTAAACATACCGGTGTACAGTAAACGCCACATGAACGCGTTGGAATTACCGCTCGCCAGAAAGATAATTTCTATTTTAAAATATTTAGCTGCCGAACATTTTATACCATACAGTGGCGATCAAATGTTGTTTGAAATTTTACATTTTGATTGGTTCAAAATTCCACCAATAGAAATTTCTAAAATCACGATGGAAGTTGCTGATAGAAGATTTGGAGATAGAAAAACGTCTATTAGAGCATTAATGCAGGATAAAATAAATTCGCCTCAAGTAGATTTATTTAATAAAAATATATCTGATGAATTGGCAAGCGCTTCAAAAATTATTGAGTCGTTAATTTCTTCTGTTTCTAATGTAACCCTTCAATTTTTGTTTGAGCAAATCATCCGTGAAGCAGGTGTTATTTCAACCATCATGCAAAGCAAGGATAAGCATTGGCAATTGCAAGTGCTCACCGCATTGTTTGATTTTATAAAAGAAGAAACACACCGCAAACCATTGATGCGTTTACAGGACCTCGTTACCTTGCTTGAATTGATGGAACAAGAAAGTCTTCCCATTCCTTTGGTACAAGTAAGCGGAAGCGATAAAGGCGTAAACTTAATGACAGCGCATGGTTCAAAAGGACTCGAATTTAAATACGTATTTATTGTTGGCGCTAATGCAGATTTATGGGAAAAGAAAAGAGCCAATAACAGGGGATATAAGATTCCACCAAATGTTTTTTCTACCATTTCAAATGCAAAAGACAATGAAGAGTTGAGGCGATTGTTTTATGTGGCGATAACAAGAGCAGAACAGCATTTGTTTATTTCATATAGTAAATTTAAAACAGACGGTAAAGAAATTGAGCCGTCGATGTTTATTGCAGAAATTCAGGAAATATATAAACTACCCGTTGAAAAAATCACCCTCGATGCTGAAACGATTGCGGTTTTTACAGCATTGAATTTTGGTATCGGCGCTGCTCCAGAAATAGCAAAATTAGAAGACGATATCATTACGCCTTTGCTGGATAAATTTGTAATGAATGTAACCGCGTTAAACGGTTATTTGAAATGCCCGTTGAGTTTTTATTACAACAATTTTATTCGTATTCCTTCTGCCAAAAATGAATCTACAGAATTTGGTTCGGCGGTGCATTTTGCTTTAGAACAGTTGTTTAAAAAAATGACAGATCATCCTACAAAAGAATTTCCATCTAAAGAAATATTCAATAACGCTTTTGAATGGTACATGCACAGAAACCGTGAAAGTTTTTCACAAGAGCAATTTAATCGTAGAATGGAATATGGCATTGAAGTATTGAGCAATTATTACGACACGCACATTCAATCGTTTAATAAAGTTGTTGTGATAGAACACAGCATAAAAGGGGTTACCGTTGGCAATGTGCCCATCAAAGGAAAATTAGATAAAATTGAATTTGATGGAAAAAATGTAAATGTGGTGGATTATAAATCGGGTAACCCTGAAAATGGAATAAAAAAATTAGATGCACCAAATGATAAAGAACCAAACGGTGGCGACTACTGGCGACAAGCTGTTTTTTATAAAATATTGGTAGATAATAAATCAGGAAAAGATTGGAACGCAGTGAGTAGCGAATTTGATTTTATTGAACCGGATACCAAAAAAACATACAAAAAGAAAAAGTTAGTTATTTCTCCAGAAGACATTACAACCGTTACACAACAAATAACAACCACTTGGGAAAAAATTCAAAATAAAGAATTTTACATTGGTTGCGGTAAGCCAGCATGTACATGGTGTAATTTTGTGAAAACAAATAATTTGGCGGTTATATTACACAACGCTGACGACACGGAAGAAATCTAATGTTTCAAAAATTAAAGATGATTAAACGCGGAATATATTTTTTAGGAATTGTATTAATAGGTCAAATTTGTAGTTTGTTTATAATTGGATGTGCGCAAATTGGTTCGCCTACAGGTGGCCCAAAAGATACATCAGCACCGGTTTTGATAAAAGCAATGCCTTCAAATAATCAAACAAATTTTGCCGGAAATAAAATCATACTCAGCTTTGACGAATATGTTGATTTGCAAGATGTACAATCTAATTTGCTGGTGTCTCCATCTCCAAAAAACAATCCCAACATCAACAGCAATTTAAAAACAATCACCATAAAATTAAAAGACAGTCTTTTACCCAATACCACTTATGCCATCAATTTTGCGAATGCCATAAAAGACATTAATGAAGGAAATGTGCTCAATAATTTTGTCTACACATTTTCAACTGGTGCTTATATCGATTCACTTCAATTGGAAGGGAAAGTGATGATGGCTGAAACGGGGAAAATTGATAGCTCTTTAAATGTACTGTTGTATAAAAATGCAAGCGACACTGATATCACATCACGCAGACCGGATTATGTAGCAAAGCTAAAGGGAAACGGGAGTTTTACATTTAAAAACTTACCATCAGGAAACTTTAAAATATATGCTTTAAAGGATGGAGATGGCAATAAATACTACAATGCTGCTACGGAGCCGTTTGCATTTTTTAACACCGAAATCAATCCTTTAGATTCAAATAATAAAATTCAATTGTTTGCCTACAGTGAAAAAAAACAAGAAACAAATACGCCTTCAACGGTAAGAAATGAAAAAGAAAAAAAGTTGAAGCTTGCAAATAATTTCATTTATGGAAAACAAGATTTATTAAACACTTTACAATTATCAAGTATTTTGCCAATAAAAATATTTGATGCTGATTCAATCATTTTGATGGATACAAGCTTTGTAAAAATTAAAGAATATGCAATAAGCATCGATAGTTCGAGAAAGAAAATAAACATCGATTACAAATGGCCATCCAATCAACTTTTTAATTTGGTTATTTTAAAAAATGGTTTATCCGATTCTTCGGGATTGAAATTATTAAAAAACGATACGATTAAATTTTATACAAAATCAACTACGGAATATGGTTCATTGAAAATAACGTTTAAAA
>VFKL01000130.1 GCA_009885535.1 Chitinophagaceae bacterium
CTAACCGTTTTCACCACATTCCCTTCTCTCACTTCTACCATATACACGCCGGATTTTAAATCATTTCCGAAGGCAATGGTTTCATCTGAATTGAAAGAATTGGTTTTGATTAAACGACCTTGTACATCCAAAACACGCATGGTGATTTTTGATGCAGTTGGTGTTTTCACAAACATTTGGAATGCGTTTGTAGTTGGGTTTGGATAAACGTTTACTTTCATTGGATCGATAGACGTTTTAATTGTTGAAGGCACATTGGTTCTTGTAATTAATTGTGTAACACAACCTGTAGTTACCAACTTCAATACCTTCTTCGCTCCTGCGCAACCGTTAGTACCTACTGCTTGTACAAAAATACTGTCGTTAGTACCAGCGGTTAAGAAACGAACTTTTATTCTCAATCCGTTGCTTCCACTATCTAACACCGCACCTGCAGGTAATGTCCATACGTAAGACAATGCACCCGTTACCGCTGAAGCAATGTATCTGTTGCTGGTTGATGTACCCACTGCAGAACAAATACTTGTTGTACCCGTTAATGTAGCCGGTGCTGCCAATAATGTTGGCGCAAGATTTGATAATTTCTGTGCTTTAGCAAGGCTGTTACCACAATCAGATGTGAAAGCAACTTTAATGCTATCGCCTGTTAATGCGGCTGCATTACTGCTGTATCTAATCTTTATCACTTTTGATGTCAACGAACCTGAATCCAAAACACCTGTTAATCCTAAAGTTCCTTTTGGCATATGCCATAAATACCCGTTGGCTGCTCCTGTTGTTGTAGTAGCAATAGCTAATGCTGGTGCTGTGTATCTGTACACACGAGCGCCGCAAATATCACTTACGATAGCAATGGTAATGGTTGCCGGTGCCAATGGTACACCCAATAAAGTGTTGGTTAATTTGGTTGCTTTTGTAGCACCCAATCCACAACCTGATGTGTAACGTACACGAATACTATCGCCAGCAATTGCTGCTGCATTTGAACTGTACACCACAACGATGGTTTGTGCATCAATTGATCCTGAATCTAAAACACCTGTTGAACCAACGATTCCCTCCGCAGGTAAAGACCATAACCAACCTGATGCTGCTGTTGCAGTGGTGGTAGATGCTACTAATCCCGCCGCGGTGTAACGATATTTTCTTGCACCACAAATATTGGTCACCAATGGGGTTACCGTTACCGTTGCTGGTGCTAATGGTGCAACTATTGAAGTATTTGTAAGTTTGGTTGCTTTGGCTACACCCAATCCACAACCGGATGTAAATGCCACACGAATACTATCGCCAGCAACAGCTGCTGCATTTGAGCTAAATACAACAACTATTGTTTGTGCATCAATTGAACCTGAATCTAAAACACCCGTTGAACCAACTGTTCCTTCTGCTGGTAACGACCAGAACCAACCTGTTGCAGCACCAGATGTTGTACTAGCAGCTGTTAACGCAGATGCCGTGTAACGATATTTTCTAGCACCACATACATTGGTTTGTACAGGAGTTACAGTTACCGTTGGCGCTGCAGGGACTGATAATAAAGCATTCGTTAATTTAGAAGCTTTATACAAGCTGTTGCCACATAATGAACTATATGCTAATTTAATACTATCACCTGTTGCAGCGGCTGCATTGCTACTAAACGTAACCGTTATTACTTTAGAATTTACGCTTCCTGAATCTATTGAAGCGCCCAATACACCCGTAAATGCCCAGATATAACCCGTTGCTGCTACATTCGTTGTGGTTGCAACTGGTAATGCAGGAGCTGTAAATCTATACTTTTTCAACCCGCAAATATTGGTCACGATTGGCGTTATGGTGATACTTGCTGGTGCTACCGGAGCAGCAAACAATGTATTCAATAATTTAGCCGATCTATTTCCTGTGGTACCACAAGCTGAATAAGCCCTTACTTTGATACTATCTGTGGTAAATGCAGCTAACGTAGATGCATACCTCACCAAAATTATTCTTGAATTTGTAGCATCTCCCGAATCTACAAAAACCCCAGACACACCACCTACCGAAATCGGCAATGTCCAATTGTATCCTTCCGCATTGGTTACAGAAGCAGCTGTGTAACGATATACTCTAGCTCCACATACATTGCTAACCAACGTTTGCGTGATGCTTGCTGGTGTTGCACTTGGAGATACATTTGTAATCGTTAAAATTAATATTTCTACCGAATCACAACCTCCCGCATTTACACCAATCCACTGCAATGTAGTAGACGTTGTTAAACGAATTCCACGCCAGAAATAGACATTACAAGCGGTTACATAAGATATATTTTCTGTTGGCACACAATCATTGGTGAGCGTTAGATTTAATGTTACCACTGAATCACATCCTGCTGCATTTATACCTACCCATGTAGCAGTATAATTCGATGTGGTGTATGTTGTACCATGCCAATTGTATGAAGAACCCGTAGCGGCGATGGTTTCTGTAACATTACTTAATTGTTTCACCGTTAGATTTAATATCGCGAAAGAATCACAACCATTGACATTGTTGAAATTAGCAGTATAAGACCCTGTTGCAGTTAATGATAATCCATTCCAAATTAATGGCAATTGATTGGAGCAAATAGACAGGTATTTGTTGCTAGCCGTAACTTGCTTAACTGATAATACCAATGTTACTGCTGAATCACAACCATATGCATTTGTGTAGTTTCGTACATATGAGCCTGTTGAATTATAGTTTACACCGTCCCAAACAAAAGGTAATTCATCGCTACAAACCGACGTATTTATTACACTGTTAGATGGTGCCAACACAGTCAATATCAAATAGGCTGTTGAATCACATCCCTTTGCATTCAAAAAATGCTTTGTGTATTGCCCACCTGAATTGAAGTTTAGTCCATTCCAACTAAATGGCAATTGATTTGCACAAATGGTGTTGTTCGTTGTGCTACTGGTTGCATTATTAATGGTAAGATTTAACATCACAATAGAATCACATCCTCTTGAATTGCTCCCTGCCCATTCAACCACTGTTGAACTAAAGAATCTCATGCCATTCCATGTATAAGATCCACATCTGGTTACAAATAATATGGTATTTGTTGGCACACAAGTATAGGTAATGTTTAAATGTAAGGTTACTATAGAATCGCAACCTACTTCATTTACGCCAGTCCATGTAGCTGTGTTTGTTGATGCATTATACACCGTACCATGCCATTCGTAAGTATCAATAGCTGAAATGGTTTCAACAGCGTAGCTATTTGATTTTACCGTTAAATGCAAGGTTACAATAGAATCGCAACCATTGGCATTTGATATTGTTTTATTGTAATTGCCTGTGCTGGTGTAATTTGTTCCATTCCAGTTGAAAGGCAATTGGCTTGTACATATTTCATTATAGTCATCACTTGTTGGAGGTGCAATAGCTGTTACAACGTAAGGCATACTCAAACCTGAAAAACCATTTGCCGTATATACTTTCAAGGTATATGTACCTGCTGCATTGATGTTTATATTTCTGCTGGTTCCAATTATATTATTACCAGATTTCCATAAATAAGCATACACTGGTATGCCATCTATGTGATCAGCAGCAGATAATACCGCTGTACCACCCTGACAAATCGTTGCAGGAGTTCCGTCCAGAATCATCACTGCATAATCTTCCACTTCACCAAAATCAGGACTAGCACAAGGATCAGGAGATAAAGAGCCTTCTTCAACTACAATACGCATTTTAGTAAAACCCGGAGTTGCCGTTGATGGTATTTCAATATTACCTGACCGGGTATTAGGAGAAATAGTGGTACTATTTGTAGTATACGCTTTTTCTCCAACATCATCGAAATCACCATCTCTGTTATAGTCAATGAAGATAGACATGCCATTTGTATAATAAGGTGCCATATCACACTCATCTGTTAACACCGAGAATGGTACGCTTTCTCCTAATAATACTACAGGCGGTAAAATTGTAGATGAATAATCGGTGTAATTAGAATTGCAATTATCTGATTGTGTATTATTCATTGTACCGAAATTCACGCTAAATATTTGCTCGTCATCTGTACTATAATAAAATATTGATGGCTGACAATAGCCAGTTGGGTATTGTCTTGGCACATCTCCCATTGTAATCAAAGGTTGAGACAAATCGTCATTTTTAATGGTATCTGTAATTACAATCAATGAATCAGCGCCTAATTTATAATCACCGCCCGAAAGCAATCTGATCGTTACTGTTTCATTTGCCTCAATATCATCATCTGCGATTGGCTTAATTCTTAAAATTGCTGATGTTGCATTTGCTGGAATATTAATCGTTCCTTGTGTTCCATTAAATCCTGTTGTTAAATTTTGTCCGCTACTGAATGAATTCGCGTAATCTGATTCGAACTGAGCAGAACCGCTTACAAGATAATTTACCACCGTATTGTAAGCAGATGCCGTTGTTACACTAAATTTAATTTGTAACGAATCGCCCGTGTTTTCAAAAACAGCACGCTTAGTAGCCACTGCATTCGACAAGGTTACTTTTCTGTTGGAGTTGGTAGCCACAGTAGCCCCCACGTTAAATGAGAATGTATCCAATACTGAAGATTCATTTCCATAAATATCAGCTATTTGTTTTGCAACTATCCTTATTGCTTCACCAGATGCAAACGTGTTGAGGTTGATCATCGGCAAAATCATCACTTTATTTTGATAGCCACTCACCTGCACCGGTATATCCGAACCATCCAGTATTCTGGTCATGGTTACTTTGTTGTTGTTTAAATTATTGGTTTGAAGATTTTCTGTGAAACTCATTGAAATCTCATCACCAGATACATAGTTTCTATCCGTTGGCTGAGGCAATCCAAATAATCTTGGTGCCGTGCGAACAATGATACCTGTTAATCTTTGTGTATATCCTGAACCTGAAAGACAATTTAATTTCATTCTAATATCATATTCGCCATCAGCAATATCAGCGATATTCCAATACAATATTGAACTGGTTGGATTGCTGATAAAATTTTGATAAACGATGGTATCCGTTGCCCAGTCGCCTCTTCCTGCACGCGCATATTCTAGAGCAACAGATTGAAGGTTGCTTAAATTGTATCCTGTATATTCAACTGGTAATATATTGTTGTCGGATGACTTTACAATCCAGTTGTTAACCGGTGCATTCAAAATCAAATTGCTACAAGGACTTATGAAATGAGCTGAAATGGTATTCGACTTTTCTACACCACCGTCGCAAGCATCACTCAAAGTAAATTCCAACCCTTCGTAAGAATAGATATTGCTTGATGCACTCTTTCTAACGGCTACGGTTACGGTTTGTGAGCCTAAGTATGGAATGGTATAAGAAATATTTGAAGTAACTGGACTACCGCCAATGGTTACCAGCGCACCATTTGGATTGCTCGATTGATTGAATGTTAAGAAGTAAGTTCTGGTTTCTCTACTCTCACTGGTGTTTTGTAAACGCAACTGAAATAATACTTCTTCATTAGCAGGAATGTTTCTAATTTCTGGCGTTGGAATGGTTAATTGTACATTATCTCTGCTTTGTGCAATAGGTTCGGCCGGACAACTCGCTGTACCTGCTACTAGCACAAAAACAGGTGTACTGTATACCGGATCTTTTTTTATGTCTACAGAAAAATAGTCTCCGGTATCATCATCATCCAAAGTATAACCCATGGTTGTTGATGAGGTATTGGTATTGGTAGAACTGCTACCTGTAGTCATTTTCAAGCCTATGTTTACACCACCATTAAGTCCAGAACCTCCAATTTCAAAACCTGCACTGATCGCGATATCACTATTAACCTCCACTTCAAATTCAAGACTGTTCGACTGCGAAGCGCTGCTCGTAGTAGATTCTGTAATGGCACCAGCATTACCATCGAATGAACGATTCCTTACAAATTCTGCACGCTCTTTATTGGCGTTATTATTCGCAATTACCTGCTCCCAAACTTTAATTTGATTTAAATATTTTGCAGAAGAATCTGGACTGTAGTTTGCAATAAATCGTAGTGAAGGAATCAGTGTTTCTGTAATAAAACTTTCCGAATAGGTATAGGTAGTAGCAAACCCTTTGGGTGCAATTACCAAGCTGCTTTTTAATTCCAAAACGCATGCCGAAGAATATTTTAATTCATTTGCTACTGCATAAGTCAAATTTAGTGCACCACCTACAAATACATCTCCGCCGTTGGGCGATGTAGCATATCCTACAGTAGTACTACTGCTAATGATGGCTTCAGAATTATTGATTACTCTTTGGGTATTCGACAAACTAGCATTCACATTAGCCCATATCGAAGTTTCTATAGACATTCCGATACCAGCTTCAAAAGCCGTTCCTATTGTAACATCTACAAATCCCCCAGTAGTTCTATCAGTAACCGCCGAAAAACGCATAGCCGTTTCAGTAGTTTGTGTTCGTTCCCACGTACTGGTACTCTGATCGCCCGGAGGCGCATGTAAAATCAAAATAGGTACTTCTGGACTTACCGTTGTAAATGTACCTGGATCAGCTTTAGTTCCTAGTACCTTCACGTTTCTGGTCAAAATAGCTGCTTGTCTATTGTATTTATCTTTAAAAGTTGCACTAAAGAATTTATTATAATCAGCTACAATGTTAGGAGAACCTCCTTTTAACGAAACCGCCGAAACCCCATTGATTGGCTTATATTCCAGTATTTCATTAACGTCCTCTTTATGTACATTGGTCGTTAATTTAATTTTTGATACCGTATCATAACTCAACAAACATTCATAAACAGGATCTCCTTCGTATACTTCAAAGGCAAAATTTCTTGCTTGATATTGTTTGAATACAACATAATTATCATTACAGGTATCCGGTAAATTTTCAATAATCAACACCGGTGCGCGGTGATAAATTAGATTAAATGTTTTATTTGAAGTATCTATATCTATATAATTAGAATCTTTTAAGGTTGTATTAAACCAGATAAGCAAATCATTTACCGTAATATCTGCACCTGATGTTGTTGGCGTAAATGTGTTTACAAATACTTTATATTTCCGCGCTGGTAGCTTTACACTATAAGAACCATCAGCAGCGGTAGTCACAGTTCTCTTAAACTTTGAAGTACGTCCTAGAACGGTATCTGAAAATACCAATTGTACAGTACCTATACTTTGGTTGGCTCCTGCCTTAAATACGCCTGATATGGTATATTGCGTGGTATCTGCAAAAACAACACCATTGATATTTGATGCAACTACGGTGGTGTCTTTTTGAAAAGGAGAAAAAAGATGATTTTTTTTACTTGGCGTTAATCGATATAAACCGGGATCAGTAACCGTAAGACCAAAACGGCCATATCCGTTAGACCCTGTAGTACTTGAAGGAAAACTTACACCATTTTTAGCAATGCCAATTTGCACATCATTCAAACTGTCATTTTGAAAACCCCCATCACATGTTGAACAGAATTGAGTTACCTTACCAGTAATGCTATATGTAGACAAATCGACAAAGTCATTACTACCCTCCGATGGTATTCCTGATGATAATGTAGCTGTAGTGGTTGTTGGAGAAAAGGTATGTCCGTTTAGAGATGGCGTAATCGTAAATACCACAGATGCCGGATCTCCAGCATTTAAATCACCATAAAAAATATTGGGAATGGTATATGAGCCTGATTGATCGGTAGTTGTGGTATACGTTTTAGTTACAGGACTACCCAATAGCGCAGTATTCTTTTGTGCTGTTATGGTAATGCCGAACACACCCACGCCATTACTACTCTTAACTGATCCAGAAATGACACCATTTAATCTACTGTTCGATGCACTATATACCCTTAGTATTACCGAAGGTGTATAAACAGTTGTCGAACAAGCTAAATTAGCACCGCGCCTAAAATACACATCGTTTACATCGGTAGTCGGCAATGTATAGGTAACAGCTGTTGCTGCGGAAATCGGTGTCCAAGTGGAATTATCTGTAGACCTTTGCCATAAATAACTAGACGCGCCAGTGGCAGCTAATGTACTTTTGATTGAATCCGGTACTTTCTCTCTAGGATAGGGCACGGAATAAGTATGACTAATGGTACCGGCACTTCCTGGGGCTGCGATGGTAATATTTGTGCCATTATCCAACCCAACATTAGCATCTGCTAATGCAACTACCCTAACTCGATATTTTGTTCCTGCTGTAGTACCAGACGGAATGGTACATGGAATAGTACCAGATTCAGCACTAGCAGTAAAGGTGCCAATTGAAGTTGGGCTTGCAGAAAAAGCACCATTTGCATCACTCAATTGTACGGTTAACGCAGTGGAGGCAAAAGTCGTTCCACAAGTTTTTGCATAGCCAACATTAAAACTAGACCCTTGACAAAGGTTATAATTATTGCTAGCTGTAGAAGTAAGCGTAGTTTTTAATACCCTTTGTACTTGGCCTGTAAAATAATACAAATTATTATCCATAGTGTTTGTATTTGGGTAATCAATAACCCCACCATATAAATACCCTTTATCTGCAATAGAAAAACTTTCAGACAAAGTTCTCGCCGACCAAACGTTTGCAGCGTTTAAACTGGTTGTATTCCAAGTATTGTTCGAAGGTTCAAACTCATAAATTTTATTGCTACTATAGGTTCCAACTAATGTTCCAAAAACAAATATTTGATAATTACCACCTGCAACATACCCTTTGTTACCTATAGCAAATGCAGATGTATTGTATTGAGGTTGATTGCCACTAGCTGCAGCAAATGGAGAAGTAATGTTTAAATTCGTAAAAGATTTGGCAACAGGATCGAATTTCCAAAGTGATGACTCACTAAAAACATAACCAAAATTACCTATAACAAAACCTGAGGGACCATTTCCAGCAACAGCAGGGGCCGTACTTGGGTTAAACTCAGTAAAAGAGCTGTTAGCAGGATCAAATACATACCATTTAGTCATGGGAGAGCCATTAGAATTACTAATAGTAGCAGTCAAACTTTCAGTGTAGTATCCACCACCAATATAAACTTTCCCATTTATGGTAAGGGCAACTGTATTAGAAGAATATTTTAATTGATTTAAGCCAGATAAAGAAGAAGATTTATCCGTCCACGTATTTGTAGTTGGATCGTACTCAGAAAACCTTCCAGACCAAACAAAATTACCTCCTGTAAACATCGTTCTTCCATGAAGCAAATAGCCTTTCCCTCCTACACTAAAGCCTGTACCTTCAGAGCTTCCTGTTCCTCCAGGTAATGCAGCACCTGTACTCCATGCATTAGTTAGTGCATCATAAATAGTAAGATCATTATAAAGCGTAGTATATCTGGTTGCCCAAGATGTTGCACCACCACCAACATAAGCTTTGTTGCCAATAACAAAATTAAAAGGAGTTATTCGTCCAACAGTTGCTGCAGTAACTTTTTGCCATGTGTTATTGGAAGTAGCGCAGATTTGTGCATTAAGCGAAATTGAAAGGGATAGCAAAGTGATTAAAAGAAATAAGTACTTTTTCATTGTTGAAATTTTAATGATGTTTTTTAAACTGATGAATTAAAGGTTATTGCTTGGTGTTATTAATGTTGAATTTTTATGTGTTTTTTGGTATGATGCCGATACGACAGCTATTTGGTACGATTTCATTGAGCCAATATAGATGTCTAATCGATATTATTTATTATTCTAATTGTAACGTATAAACGCCAAAGGATAATTTTATAACTTTTGTATTAATAGGGAATGGCTTTTTATAAATTATTTTGTTCGAAGCTTTTTGAAAAAATCCAAAAAGATCAGGCAATGGGTAACCGATGTTATTTTGCGTTACGAGATGCTGCGAATAGTCCTTCAGTCCTCCAAGCGTAGGATGATTGAACAGTTCCAATAATTTATAAACCCCCAATGTATAATTTTTCATACAGCAATGTTTTTTTGACAGAATTATATTTTTAAAAATCTATAGTATTTCTACGCATAAGTAGGATATATAATGTCAATGAAAAAACCAACTACAATGATAATACAATTTATTTTCTTGTGCAATCCCTAATATTAGGGATACGGTACCTTATCCCAACCCTTTCCTCGAAAGGTGAAGGATGATTGTTGTTCCGAATCCAGCATCAAATACGTTTGGCGTTGTTTGTTGTTTGTTGTTTGTTGTGGTGTTCGTTCAAAAGGTTCAATGAGTTCAAAAGGTTGAAAGCATTTTCCAATTATTAGCATCTTTGTTTTATAAAAAAAACTCGTGACTTAGTGTCAAAAAAACTTTGCGTCTTTGCTCCCTTGCGGGCTTTGCGCGAAACAAAGAAAATGTTTAAAAGGTTGGGGATTTCGAAAAGCTGGAGCTACATTTCCTTATTTCTTATTTTTAGTTTCTTATTCCTTATTTCCTTATTTCCTTGCTTCTTTGCTCCATGCGAGCTTTGCGCGAAACAAGTGATAGGTTTCAGAAGTTCAATACGTTCAAGAGGTTGGGAATTTCAGTCTGCCGATGATGGTGTTTTCACCAAACAGCAAAGATGTTGAATACATGTTGAATGGGTTGAAATTGTAAAGTGTAGGTTATTCTTCTCCCACGGTTGAAACCGTGGGCTATGGTAAATGTCGTAAAAATTGAAATTGCAAAATGTTGGAACAAATTCCACTTCCTTATTCTTTATTTTTAATTCCTTATTTGTTATTTAATCCTTCCTCTCCCACGGTTGAAACCGTGGGCTATGGTAAATGTCGTGAAAATTGAAATTGCAAAATGTTGAAACAAGCTTACAACTTCCCCCTTGGGGGATTGAAGGGGCCATAAAAAAATCCCGACTGCTTTTCGCAACCGGGATTTTTTTTCTTTAAACTTCTCAAACCTATTTAACCGATTAAAGAAGATGGTTCATTTGAAACCTTGAAAAAACCAACCTCTTAAACATCTCAAACATCTAAAACCTCTCAAACCTCTATCTCCTAAAATTTCATCACCCTTACCGTCTTCACTTCTTTACCTTGTCTTACCTCTAGTATATAATCACCCGCTTTCAAATCTGATCCTAAGCTCACATTTGAATTCGATGATACTTTTACAGATTTAATAAAACGACCGGTAAGATCCAATACACGAACGACAACTTCTTCTGTACCTGATGATTTCACCTGTACATTGAACTGAGTTGTTGTTGGATTTGGATATACTTTCACTTCCATTGAAGTTGGTAAAGTATTCGGTACTCTTGATATTGATGTATTTTTTGTAATTGGAAGCACACAACCTGTTTTAATTAAGTTTGATAATTTCTGTGCTTTGATTACACCATTTCCACAACCATTTGTTGTGAAACGTAAACGAATACTATCGCCTACACCTGCCGCTGCATTGCTACTATACGTTACCGTTATGATTCTTGAATTTACATCACCAGAATCAATCGTTCCTGATGAACCAACAGTTCCAGTTGGTGTTGACCATAAGTAACCAGTTGCTGCACCCGCTGTTGCTGATGCTACTGGTAATACTGCTGGTGCGATATAACGATACGTACGTGCATTACATACATCAGATTTTGTAGCTATCAAAATCGTTGCTGGTGCTGCTGGAACACCTAACAACGTGTTCGACAACTTAGCTGCCTTACGTGCACTATTGCCACAACCTGCTGTAGTGTACAATACCCTTACGCTATCACCTGTTGCTGATGCTGCATTGCTGGTAAACGTAACCGTTATCTTTTGCGAATTTACATTTCCTGAATCTATTGTAGCAGTGCCTGATAAAGATCCAACTAACGACCATACATAACCGTTTGCTGCGC
>VFKL01000058.1 GCA_009885535.1 Chitinophagaceae bacterium
ATTATAGAAAAAAGTCTTCTCTCATTGGATTAAATACATCTACCAATACACCTTCTTCCAAACAAACCACACCATGTACTAAATTTGATTCCACATAAAAAACATCTCCTGCATTCAAGATTTGTTTTACACCATCGATTTGGACTTCAAATGAACCGCTTTCAATCAATGTCATTTGAATATGTGGATGCTGATGTAATGTACCAATTCCGTCTTTATCAAAAGCTACTCTAACCATCATTAGATTTTTATCGTAAGCTAATATTTTTCTTTTTACGCCCGGAGCCATTTGTTGCCATTCAATTGTAGTTCCATTTACAAAAGGTTGTTGTGTAAGCTCCATTGATTGTGTTGTTGACATAAATTTAGTTTTTGATTTTTAAAGTTGTGTTTTTATTTTAAATTTTTATGATTGTATCTAATTAAATACGGTCCATTCCATTTCAAGATTTCACCTTCATATAAATATTCATGAACGGATGATTTACTGTTGTCATTGTTACATTGAATGGCAAGCAATTTCTGCTGATTGATTACAACCTCAGCAATGGTGTACATTTCATCATCTTGAAGCTTATTTATGGCACTTACTGTAGAATTCGTATTTGATGAAATTTCTGTAACCGCATCAAAATTGCCATGCGGTTCTATTACATTGATGAAAGTTTGATTTTGACTATTTGTCCTTAAAATATATGATGGATCATGCCTTAAATTAAAACTGGGATCACTTGCGCCAACTCTAGTAAAATGCGCTGTTGCACTATCTGATGACAAACTTGAAATAGTATAAAAAGTACGATGATTCAAATAAGTAAACTGCGTAAACAATGGCAATTTATCCGATACGGCTTCTTGCCATAAATGTTGATATCCATTTTTCTTGCCCAACGTTTTTTGTTCAGTTAAAAAAGACGTGTATTTGAAATTCGTTTTCATCATCGTACCCAAATAATTAAATGGCAAATCATATTGATGAACAGAATCTGATTTTGTTTTAAAAATATCCAACACCAATTTTTGATTAGCATCAGGCAATTGAATCATGAAAAGCGTTCGATACAATTTTACATTCGAATAAGCATGGTCATCATACGAAGAAACGACTTGAACATTTTTACCTGATAAATCTCCGTAAAAATTATTCCCATGATATTGTTCGCTTATTTTCTCAATCCCTTTGTAGTGGCTTGTTTCATCAACTGTTATGGTATTGTGTGCAATGGTTTGTTGCGCATAAGAATTAGTTTCAGGTAAATATCTTCCACCCCATTTGTGTTCAATATTAATATAACGAACAGCACCATAATCTTGAAGCACTTCATTGCCTTTATCGTACAATTGAATATTCAATTTGTCGTAATGGCCATGTGACAAACCATGTGAGCTATATTTAAAAATCAAAGACATTAAATCATTTCCATTTCCATTTCTCAAAACCGTAACCCCTCCGCTTTTACCATCTGCACCATCAACATACTGTGCCGATTTGTAAGGAAAGCTTAAGTTTTTATTTCCAGTTTTTTTCAAGTTGTTGCTTATTTCTACACCACCTTTATTTAATAAAATTCGATTTTGTGCTCTAGCAACGGGTAGATAAGCAGGATCAACTCCATAAGCCTTACTTGCAATATCTACGGCAACCACCAATTCATTTGATGTGTACGTCTTTTCTTTTAACGCATCATTAAAGCTGTAAAAAGACCCGTCTGTGTTGGTTAAGTTTAAACAAACGTCCAATGCTTTTTTTAAAATACTGTCTCTGTGTTGAAATATTTTTATTGAAGGCTTTACTTGTTGAATGGCATTTGCAAAATAAAAGAATGGCAACACCGCATATCTGGTGTAATAAGGACCTTCATTATAATAACCATCAGGCGAAAACAATCCATCTAAATGTGCAATAAAACCTGCCTTCCCATCTTTTTCTGTGCCATAAAGGGCCATGTTCAAGTAATCATCATTATCAGTGGCAATGCCTACAATTCCAACTCCTGCACATGCCCAAACTGCATGATTATGTATAAGATTAAACCATGGCTTTATGTCTTTTGTAAAATAATCGACCAATGGCTTAAATGCACCATCTGCAATTTTTTGACGCTCAGATAGGGTAAGATATTCGTGAATACAATCAAAAGCCAATCCTGCAAAAACCAACCAATTCGCATCATTCAAAGCTTGCCAAAATAACCTTCCTGGCGAGCTGCTAGTAGCCTGAGGATGATTAACCAAAGTTGGATTTAGTGCTGCATATTTTAAAAACAATTTTTTTACAACTTCTGCATATTTCTTTTCCCCAGTAAGCTGATACATTTGACCGGCATCAAACATCAACAGATAATTTGTTTTATGTTTATCATGCGTATAACCACCAGCTGCATCTTTAGGAACGGGAACATCAATGTCTACACCCAATTGAGCGTCAACCTTTGCTTTTAAATCACTAAATGATTTTTTAAGCATTTCATTAGAAACCAAATTTTGTTTTACAAATTGAAACTCTGTTTTGTTTGCAAAAGCTGTAGGATGCACCTGAGCGAATAATGTATGCAGCTGCGTAAAGCAAATAAACAATATTGTAATTGTATACTTCATAATAGGATATATTTCAAACTATCTTTTTGAAAAAAACAGACAATCGGAAATTATTTAGAAAAATTAAAGCAATCCAAAAAACTTTAAAAATAGAATTTTGAATATCATGTAATATTATCGGCAATTGCTCAATTAAGCAGATGAGAATTGATTGTATTTTATCTAAATAATCATAAATAACTTTGATTATTTTTTAATAAAACCATTCGAAAGATAAATAATAACAAAGCTAGATGCATGAAAACGATGCCGGTAAGGATACCGGTAATTTATCTTTACAATTCAAAAACAATATCATAATTTTACGCCACATGGAAAGGCAAACTACAATAAAAGATATCGCATTAGCTTTACGATTATCCACGTCAACGGTTAGCCGGGCGCTTAGAGATGCTGCCGATGTTAGCATTGAAACAAGAAAAGCTGTAAAAGCACTAGCTGAAGAACTGGATTATCAACCCAACAAACTGGCGCTTAGTCTTTTAAAAAATCAAACCAACACCATTGGTGTTATTATACCGAACTTGGATTATGTATTAGCTACAATGGTGAAAGGAATTGACGAAGTGGCATTAGAAGCTGGTTATACAGTAATGGTTTGCCAGAGTGATGAAAGCTTCGGAAGGGAAATTTTAAATACCAAACGTTTATTGGATAGTTTGGTGGATGGATTCATAGTTTCCGTTTCTAGTGAAACCATGGTTTATGAACACATCAAAAAAATTCAAACAAAAAAAATACCACTTGTACTTTTTGATAGAGTGATTAACAGCATTAACGTACCAAAAATCAGTTTGGATAATGTTGAAGGAGCTCGTTTGGCCACTCAACATCTGATAGACCAAGGTTATAAAAGGATTGCTATTTTGGCTGGTCCCGAAAACCTTGGCATTAGCAATGACCGCAAAACCGGTTTCATGCAAACCCTCAAACAAAACAAAATAGCTTTAGATAAAAATCATATTATTCATTGCGATTTCAATCAGGACTATGCCTATATCGCTGCAAAAGAATTGCTTTCCATGAATAAGCGACCTGATGCCATTTTTGCCATCAGTGACAGATTAGCTATTGGTGCAATGCTTGCCATTAAAGAAGCCGGGCTAAAAATGCCTAAAGACTTTGGATTGGTTGGCTTCAATAATGAACCCATTACGAAGTTATTAACCCCTGCAATCAGTAGTGTAGAAATGTTTGCCTTCGAAATCGGAAAAGCAACCGCAAAAATGTTTCTCGAAATGCTACATTCCGATGAAAATATGTCGGATAAAGAAATTTTAATTAAACCCAAATTGGTAATACGGGAATCTTCACGTAGACTTTCGGAATAACTACAATAAATCAAATCTTAAATTTTTCCCCAATTATATCTTTAAAATAAAAAATCAAAAAACATGAAAATCATTCACGCGGTACATCCCGAAGATTTTGTAAAGTACACCACAGAACAAATCAGAGACAAATTTTTATTAGACAAACTTGTTCAAGATGGACAAGTAAATTGTGTTTATACCCATTACGATAGAATGGTGGTAGGTGCAGCAAAACCTTCAAACGGTGCTTTAGAATTGGGCAACCACGATCAATTGAAAAGCAATTTCTTTTTAGAAAGAAGAGAAATGGGCATCATCAATATCGGAGCTGCTGGTAAAATCACTGTTGATGGAGAATCATTTGAATTAAACAAATTAGATTGCTTATACATCGGCAAAGGCAAACAAGCAGTTAGCTTTGAAGGTGCAGAATCTAAATTCATTTTCTTTTCTTGTCCTGCTCACGCTGAACACCCTATTCAATTAATGAAATCAGCAGATGCCACACCAGCAGAAATGGGATCTTCAGAAACGGCAAATCACCGTACCATCAACAAATACGTTCATCCTGATGGATTGAAAAGTTGTCAATTAATGCTTGGCGTTACCAATTTCAAACCAGGTAGCATTTGGAATACCATGCCTTCTCATTTACACGATAGAAGAATGGAAGCTTATTTCTATTTCGATTTACCAGAAGCGCAAAGAATCATTCACTTTATGGGCGAACCTCATGAAACAAGACATATGTTTTTAAATAATGAAGAAGGAATTGTATCGCCATCTTGGAGCATACATAGCGGTGTTGCTACTGCTGCTTATTCATTTATATGGGCAATGGCTGGCGAAAACAGTTCTTTTGCGGATATGGATTTCGTAAACATTATGAACTTAAAATAATTTCAACATGTTAAATTTCAGGGTAGATAATAAAGTAGCCATTGTAACGGGTTGCAACAAAGGAATAGGATTGGCTATAGCTCAAGCACTTGCCGAAAGTGGTGCAGATATCATTGGTGTTAGCAGCAAAATGAAAGAATCTGATCAAGATGTAGAAAAAGTAGTAACGGCAGCTGGAAGAAAATTTTATGGTTACAATGCTGATTTTACCAACAGAGAATCGCTTTATCAATTTATTGCCGATGTTCAAAAAGATCATCCTCGTATCGATATTTTGATAAATAATGC
>VFKL01000153.1 GCA_009885535.1 Chitinophagaceae bacterium
AACATCAATCGAAAAAATCACCAATTGCGGTTATTTGAATTTGGTAAAACCTATTTTAACAACGGCGAAAATAAATATCAGGAAAAAAACAATTTAGTTATTTATGTTTCTGCAGTTTTGGAAACTAATAACTGGCAAAAAATTCAACAACCTGCCGATTTTTATTATTTAAAATCTGTTGTAGAACAAGTGTTGAAAATATCTGAAGTAAAAAAAATCAGCACACAACAAATCCAACATCCCGATTGGAAATATGGGGTAGAATTGATGATCGGAAAAAATAAAATCGGATCAATAGGAGAGATTTCAACTTCTATGTTAAAGAAATTCGATATCAAACACCCAGTATTTTTTGCAGAAATAGATATGGATTATATTTATTCGATGAAGAACAAATCGGTTCAATATAAAGAACTACCAAAGTTTCCAACCGTGCAACGCGATTTGGCCGTTGTGGTAAATAAAGCTGTCACTTATGCGCAATTGGAAAAAGTGGCAAACGCACAACAAATACAAGAACTCACTTCTATATCCTTATTTGATATCTTTGAAAGTGAAAAATTGGGCGTGGATAAAAAATCAATGGCATTGAGTTTTACATTTTTGGATGAAGCAAAAACATTAACGGATAAAGAAATTGATGTTTTTACTCAGAAAATCATGGATGGTTTTGAAAAACAATTACAAGCTGAAATTAGAAAATAATATCATTGTCGCAATTAGAAACACATATCAATAGCATAAACAGCAAGCTTCAAGAAGTGTTGAAGCGTTACGATGCATTAAAGCAGCAGCAAGTAAAACAAACAGAGGCCATTCAAGTGCTTACCGCAGAAAAAAATGCGCAAGCGCAAAAAATTCGTGTGTTGGAAGAGCAACAATATTTATTAAAATCAATGGCCGGAAAGCTTGATGAAAAGGAAAAAAAATCATTTGAACAAGCGTTGGGGAAATATATTAGAGAAATCGACAAATGCATTGCTATGTTAAGCGAATAAAATTTTGATTATGGCAGAAGAAATGATACCGGTAAATATTTTACTTGCCGACAGAACATATCGAATAAAAACCAGCAGAAGTGATGAAGAAATTGTAAGAAAAACGGTTAAGCTCATCAACGATAAAATAATTGAGTTTAAAACCAATTTTTCTGGGAAAGACATGCAAGATTATATTGCGATGGTCATCATTTGGTATGCCACACAAAATGCAAACGTGGATAATCCTTCGGTTTTGATAGAGCAATTAACAGATCGACTTTCTAAAATAGAAGCTCAGTTGGACAAGGCACTTTGATGCTACATTTCACTTTAATTATTTAAAGCAATCGTTGGTAAACAACAATGATTTGCCCTATTGATTCTTTAATTGAATAAAATCTTCAATAAAAATTAATACCTTCGCGCAAAGTTTTTTGATAAAAACTTAATTTATAGAGAGCGGATTTAATTTAAACAGTTTAAAACAACACAATTTAATGGAATCGATAATTATCATTTATATTTTAGTAGCAGCGGTCACGGGTATCGTAGCAGGCAAGTTCATTTTTGCAAAAAATAATAATAAAATAGTTGAAGATGCAAAAGCAGAAGCAGATAAGTTGATTGCAGATGGCAAATCTCAATCTGAAACCTTAAAAAAGGAAAAACTTCTAGAGGCGAAAGAGCAAATTGTGCAAATGCGTGCAGATTTGGATAAAGATGTGCTTCAACGTACCCAAAAATTAGGCGAATCTGAAAACCGCATTAAACAAAAAGAGCAGAGTTTAAGTCAGAAAGATGCTAATGTTGAAAAGCAGATTAAAGATAATGACGCAATCAAAGAAAATTTAAATCGTCAAACGGAAATTGTAGGTATTAAAAGAACGGAGCTTGAAAAGCATCAGGAAGAACATATTCGTCGCTTAGAAAAAGTAGCTGGATTATCTGCCGAGGACGCTAAAAATCAATTGATTGATAGTTTAAAACATGAAGCTGAAACGCGTGCACTTGCACTTCAACAGGAAATTATTGAAGATGCAAAGCAAAAAGCCAATAAAGAAGCCCGTAAAATTGTAATACAAACCATTCAACGTACCGCTGCTGAACAAGCTATTGAAAATTCTATCACCGTTTTCAATTTGGAAAGCGATGAAATTAAAGGTTCTATTATCGGTAGAGAAGGACGTAATATCAGAGCTATTGAAGCAGCAACAGGCGTTGATTTAATTGTTGATGATACACCAGAAGCCATTGTACTTTCTTCATTTGATCCATTACGTAGAGAAATTGCACGTTTGTCATTACAACGTTTGGTGGCTGACGGAAGAATTCATCCTGCGCGTATAGAAGAAGTGGTAGAAAAAACCAAAAAGCAATTGGAAGATCAGGTGATGGAAATTGGAGAAAGAACAGCCATGGAGTTGGGTATTCATGGATTACATAAAGAATTGGTAAGAATGGTGGGACGTATGCGTTTCCGTTCTTCTTATGGTCAAAACCTATTGATGCATAGTCGTGAAACGGCAAATCTTTGCTCAATCATGGCTGCAGAATTGGGCATGAATCCAAAATTGGCAAAACGTGCCGGATTATTACATGATATTGGTAAAGTTCCGGATGAGGAAACAGAATTGAGCCATGCATTATTGGGTGCAAAACTTGCAGAGAAATATGGTGAGAATCCAGCGGTAGTAAATGCAATTGGCGCCCATCATGATGAAATGGAAATGAAATATGTAATTTCTCCTATTATTCAAGCTTGTGATGCCATCAGTGGTGCACGTCCTGGAGCAAGAAGAGAAATCATGCAACAATACATTCAGCGTATCAAAGACCTTGAAAATTTAGCATTGGCATATCAAGGTGTTGAAAAAGCATACGCTATTCAAGCAGGTAGAGAGTTAAGGGTAATTGTTGAAGCCGATAAAGTAACAGATGAGGCAAGTGAAAAATTAAGTTTTGAGATTGCTCAAAAAATACAAACCGAAATGACCTTCCCAGGACAGATTAAGGTAACGGTAATCCGTGAAAAAAGAGCGGTAAACATTGCTAGATAATATCAAATTGAATCATTCGTAAAGGCTATAGGCTATATCGAAGTTGAGTTCGTCCAAAGTTTTTTTAAAAAAATAAAAAATATTGAACGTCAAACTTTAAACTTCAAACTTTAATCCCTACATTTGCCTTCCGTTAAAAATAAAGATTATGAACGCAATTGATTTTGTACATGAACAAATGTCTACTAAGGCAAATCTCCCTAATTTCAAAGCTGGAGACAACATTACGGTAAACTATAAAATCCAAGAAGGAAATAAAGAACGTATACAAAGTTTTAAAGGAGATGTTATCAAACGTCAAGGAACTGGTGCTACCGCTACTTTTACAGTACGTAAAATAAGTGATGGTATTGGTGTTGAGCGTTTATTCCCTTTCCATTCTCCATTTATTGAGAGTGTAACTTTGAACAAAGTAGGTAGAGTTAGACGTGCTAAATTGTACTTCCTACGTGAAAGAAGTGGTAAGAGTGCGCGTATTAAAGAAAAAAGAATGGCTGTTGGTACAAAAACCAAAAAAGGTTAATACCAATTTTATATTGTATTTAAAAAAGCGAAAATCTTGTGGTTTTCGCTTTTTTATTTGGCGCCGGTTAGCACCGGCTTCTAAACTGTTGGCGCCGGTTTCCAAACTATTGGCGCCGGTTTCCTAACCGGTGTCTATGAATTGTTTCAGGTTTCCAAACCGGGGTCAAAATATTGGTTCAGGTTTCCAAACCGGTGCTAGGTAGTAAATTCAGAAAAAAAATGGTTGAAACCGTTACAGATTCACAATATTTCATAGCCCACGGTTTAAACCGTGGGTTATGAAAACAAATGTCTTGTCTTGAAAAAAGTTGACCACAAAATCAGATTGTCGCTGATATCCAATCCAATGTTTAAATGAGCAACAGTTTCCAATCCACAATCATGATTTTATTTTTCTCGCCCTGAAGAATATTGTATTTCCCTAAAAGAAAATTAAGTTATCTTTGGTTTTCAATTTTTTTACTATGACAAATTTTAATCATTTTAATGCACTATTATTATCGATGCCAGGAGGAAGCGAATGGATTTTTGTACTTCTTGCTGTTTTGATATTTTTTGGCGGGAAAAAAATTCCAGAATTAATGCGTGGTGTTGGTCGCGGTGTACGTGAATTTAACGATGCAAAAAACAACGTGAAAAACGAAATTCAAGAAGGCATTAATGAGAAAGACGTCAAATAATCTTTCTTAGAAAATATTTTATTTATTTTTATCAGCCGAAGTAAGCATTATGCTCATTAATTGAGTTGATTTGCTTATTTCGGCTTATTTTTTATCCTTAATCATTGTATGTTTCTTTTTACATCCATCGAGCAATATCATCAAGATTTATCAACTCAAAAAACAGGTTGTATTGATGCGGTATCTCATTACCTAAATAAAATCGATGAGAACAAACACCTCAATGCTTTTGTAGAAATCTTTGCCGAAGAAGCCATTTTAAAAGCAGGACAATTGGATGAAAAAAGAAAATCTGGTTTGCCCATTGGAAAATTACATGGTGTAGTTATTGCCATAAAAGATGTTATTTGTTACAAAGACCATAAAGTAACCGCCGCTTCAAAAATCTTAGAAAATTTCACGGCTTCATATAACGCTTCATGTGTTCAGTATTTATTGGATGAAGAAGCTATAATCATTGGAACAACCAATTGTGATGAATTTGCCATGGGCAGTAGCAACGAAAATTCTGTTTATGGTAAAGTATTAAACGCAAAAGATATTACCAAAGTTCCTGGTGGCTCATCTGGTGGAAGTGCTGTTGCGGTTCAAGCTGATTTGTGCATGATTAGTTTAGGTAGCGATACCGGAGGATCAGTAAGACAACCCGCAGATTTTTGTGGCATAATCGGCTTTAAACCAAGCTATGGTTGCATTTCACGTCATGGCCTGATTGCGTACGCGTCTTCTTTTGACCAAATTGGCATCTTCGGAAAAAATATACATGATGTTTCACTTGCATTGGAAGTGATGAGTAAAGTAGATGATTTTGACAGCACCATGAATCAACAAAACTTTTGCGATGAATTGAGTGCTAAAATTATTGACCCAGACAAAAAATACAAATTCGCCATTTTCAAAGATGTCATGCATCATCCTTCTTTGGACAAAGAAATAAAAGAAAGCATTTTTAATACCATTGCTTCCCTTAAAGAAATTGGGCATGAGTTTATTGAATTGGATTTTAAAGAAATCGAGTATGTTGTTCCTACTTATTATGTACTTACCACAGCAGAAGCCAGCAGTAATTTATCTAGATATGATGGTATAAAATTTGGACATACCACAACAGAACCCTTTTCCAACTTGAATGACTATTATGTTAAAAACAGAACGGAAGGTTTTGGAATGGAAGTAAAAAAAAGAATATTGTTGGGCAACTTTGTGTTAAGTAGTGGATATTATGATGCCTATTTTCAAAAAGCACAGCAAGTAAGGCAAATGCTGGTCAATAAAACAACTGAAATATTTAAATCTTGTGATGCTATTTTGATGCCTACGAGTCCGGGCACTGCCTTTGCATTCGGAGAAAAAAAGAAAGACCCCATTGAAATGTATTTGGCTGATATTTTTACGGTGTTTGCCAACTTAACCGGAATTCCTTCGGTAGCCTTGCCATTGTATGAACATAGCAATGGAATGCCTTTTGGGTTGCAAATACTTACCAATAGGAATGAGGAAAAAAAACTCATCAGTATTTCAGATTTATTACTCAATCAATAATGCGTGGAATAATATTTATAACTCTTTTATTACTTTTTTCAGAAGCGTTCTCGTCTCCGAAAACAATTCTATTTAAAAATAATTTTTCAGATACATCAATTTACATTTCATTTGAGGACAGTTTAATTCATGCTTTATATGAAAAAAACAGTTTACCCAAATCTGATGATTTAACGGCAATCAACAATTACACAAAACAAGGATTTAAAGACTTGTTCTCTAAGTTTAACTACAATACGTCAATTCCGTATTCGAATCAAGTAAACCCACATGCAGAAATGTACATGCAGGAATATCTGCAAAAACATTCAAAGTATCTTTATCAACTTCGAAGTACCGCAATTCCTTATTTTAACATCATTGAAAATATTTTTAAGGGGTATGGATTACCTCCCGAAATGAAATATTTAGCCGTTATTGAAAGCGGATTAAAAACGAATACTACTAGTTGGGTAGGCGCCGCGGGACCTTGGCAATTCATGCCTGAAACGGCGATCGAATTCGGCCTCGTTGTAAATAAATATCAAGACGATAGAAGAGATTATTTTAAAAGCACAAGAGCTGCAGCTTTGATGTTGCTAAATCTTTATGCGCAATATCACGATTGGCTTTTGGTCATTGCCGCGTATAATGGCGGTTCGGGAAGAGTAAATTCTGCCATAAAAAAAGCAAACAGCAAAAGCTTTTGGGACCTACAATATTATTTGCCCGAAGAAAGCCGAAATCATGTAAAAAAATTTATTGCTACGCATTATGTAATGGAAGGACAAACCTTTAATTCAAAAACTACAGAATCAATAAATAAATTAACCGATGAAGAAATTGAAAACAGTGTTGTTGAAACAATTACTGGCAAATTCATTGCTTCTATTTTAGTCCAACGACTTGATTTAAATATCAAAACTTTTGATCGATATAATCCAAATTTCGACCAAACATCGTCAAGTGCTGGGAAATATAATTTACGATTGCCCGCTTCAAAAATGGAATTATTTAAAGCGTCTAAATACGAAATCTTGAATGCGTGTATTCAGTTTCTGATGGAGAATTGATTGTAATTTGATGAATGGTGGAAACGCCAATACAAGGCCACGAAGTTTTTTGTTTCACGCAAAGCGCGCAAAGGAGCAAAGCGCGCAAAGTGGAAAATACCTCCAACATTAAACCATTAAACCAGCGCAGCGATTTAAACCTTAGTCCTTTGATGATTGGTGAATTTTCTTTTGAATATAGCGAGAAACAGAATGTGAATGAAGAAAAAAGCCAGGACTCATTCTACGTGCTCACTCTCATTTTCGCTCTGACTTTTTCAACCCCTACAACCTCTTTACTTTTATAATTGGTGAAAACACCAACATCGGCAGACGAAAATCCCCAACCTTTTGAACATTTTGAACGTGATAAACCTCACAAACCTCTCAAACCTCTCAAACCTCTCAAACCTCACAAACCTCACAAACCTCT
>VFKL01000049.1 GCA_009885535.1 Chitinophagaceae bacterium
TGCTTTGGCAATTCCAAATTAAATGGAGATGCTACATGAATGATGGCTTCGCAACTTTTCATGGCTTCACTCCAACCTTCAGATTTTGTTAAATCACAATAAGCAAATTGTAAATTGTTTAATTGATCTGCGGATAAATAATTTTTTAAAGTTGATATAACTTCAGCTTCTTTTTCTTTATTTCTGATGGTACCTACAACCTGATAACCACGCTTCAATCCTTCAACTGCCATGTAGCTGCCCAAAAAACCAGAAACACCCGTAATAAATATTTTTTTCATGAGCCAAAATTAGTGAAACAATTTCAACGCTTTAGAAATTATCATAAAAGCCGATTACTGCTTCACAATTTTCTTTGTAATTACTTTATTATTTTGCTTGATTTGTACGAAATACACTCCAGGCAATAATCTTGAACCAAATGAAATCAATTTATTTCCTTTCGTGTTTAACACTTCAATTGTTCTACCTGACACATCCAATATATTTACTCCCGTATTTGCAATAGAAATATCATCCAGCTTTATCGTAAATAATGAAGTTGATGGATTTGGAAATATTTGTACTCCAGTATTTTTAATTTCTTCCATTTCGGAAACCATTTTTGTAACCGGATTTGTAACAGCTGTACAAGCAAGAAGATTAATATTTATAAATCTAATTGCGCTTGCTGTACAATTATTAAACGACTGCACATTTACCGTTCCAACTACATTCGTATGTACATAAGACACTTGTATTGAAATTGTTCCTTGTCCAGATACAATTGTTCCTCCAGATGGAACCGTCCAATTAATTGTGTTGGTATTGGTTGGAAATGCAACTATTGAATAGGTGTACACCCTTGGCGAACATGCAGTAATTAGTTTGGTTGTTATGGCCCCTGGCATTGATGCCGCCAATCTGCTTACATTTAAAGCTCTTGCAGCACTTAAACCACAACCATTTACAGCTATTACCGAAACGGTACCAGAAACAAATCCTGTTGGATAACGGAATGAAATGGTATTGGTATTATTATCTACCAAATCCGTAACACCACTCGGCAATGTCCAATAATAGTTTGTTGCATTGGCTACTGGCACCACACTATAGGTAGCAACTATTCCATTGGTAGAAATATAATTGCAAACACTGATTGGACCGCTGATAACACCAGGCGTTGCTGGATTTGTTCGAGAAATAGTAAATGTTCTGGCAGCACTTATACCACAATCATTGATAGATTGAACAGATAATGTACTGGTTACAAAAGTGTAACTATCTTTTATAAATAAAATTATTGTAGTATCATTTTCTCCTGTACCATTTGGATGATAAATAGCTGTTGTAGTGTTTGGTGCACTCCATAAATAACCTGTTGCATTGGCTACTTTTCTAATGGTGTAAACCACTTTTCTTTCTAAGTAATCATAATTTTCAAGCAATGGACAAATGTTTGTAGTACCTGCTGTGATTACCCCTGGCGTTGTTGAAATCGTTTTGCTGATGGCCAATGATTTTGTTGTAGCAATATTACAAGATTTCAAAACAATTTTGGCTATTACATTGCCTGTTGTAAACGCAGTTGAATATTGAACTTTAATGATATTGGTTCCTTGTCCAGATAAAATTTGCATGGTAGAAACATTGCTAACCGACCAAGTAATGGTAGATCCAATAACTGCATTTATTGAATAAACAGCACTATCAGTTGAACCTATTAAATATTTACAAGATCTTGTTGGACCTACAATATTTTCTGCACCACCAACGGGTACTTTTAAATTCAAAATAGCGGTTGAATCGCAGCCATTAATATTGTTTAACGTTGATGTATATACGCCAGATGTTGTATAGCTTCTTCCGTTCCAGCTATATGGAAGTTGATTGCTACAAATGGTTAAATTGTTTGTAGATATTGGTTTTGCGCAGTTGATCAATCGAGCAATTCTATTTTTTCCAATAGCATTGTAACTGGTAAATGCACCACCAACATATATTTTACTGTTGTCTAAATTTGGTAAGATTGCATAAACTGCACCATTTGCCGCAGATTGATTTAAGTTGAAGCTTGAATCATAACTGCCATTTTCATTCAACCTCACGATGTTGTTTACAGCAATGTTGTTGTACAATGTGAAACTTCCAGCAACTAAAATTTTGCCATTGGGTAAAATAGATATTGATGACACTATTCCATTAAACCCAGATCCTCCAACATTGAAAGTGGTATCAATATTTCCATCAGAGTTTAATCGGGTAATATTATTTACATTTTTTGTGTTTAAAAAAGTTTTGAACGTAGTAAAATATCCACCCACTAAAATTTTTCCATTGGGTTGAACAGCTGTTGAATACACATAATCATCAAAGCCTAGACTAACAGAATATATTAAATGATTAGGTAAAGCTAAAAAAGTTGAATCTAGCGAACCATTTTCATTAATTCGTAAAATATTACTAGGTATCCAGTTACCTCCAAATCGATCAAAATATCCAACCAATATTATTTTCCCATCATACTGAAAAGAAAAGTGGTAAATTTTTGAAACTTGCCCCCCTGGTCCTGACTTTGTAATGTTTGTGTTGAAACTTGCATCATAACTTCCATCTGAATTTAATTTTGCAATTGTTTTACCATAATTATCTGAAGAAAAATATATTTTTTGATCTTTAGCAACACTTGCTTTAAACAAGATGCCAGATTCATATATTCCAGGAAAATTAAAAGTTGTATCTAACGTTCCATTACTATTTAATCGAGCTATACCATTGGCTAATTTGTTATTATATTTTGTAAAATAACCACAAATAATTATTTTACCATCTGCTTGTAATGCAATAGAGATAATGGTGTTATTGGCGCCAGTACTTCCAATATTAAATCCATAATCCCTAGTACCATCTACATTTAATCGTGTAATGTATTTTGATAGTTCGCCATTATAAGTTGTAAATGATCCTCCAATTATTACCTTTCCATCATTTTGCAATGCAGTTGCTTTTACATTTCCATTAGCGCCCTTTATTGTTGCACTAATATTAAAGGAGTCATTCAAAATTCCATTTGAATTGTAGCAGATAAAATTGGTTTTTAATAATCCTTCATTTACATATGAAGCTTTCCCATAACCACGTCTGTAAAACAATGAAATAAATTCTTGTCCTAATAAAATTTTCCCATTTGCACTTAAAGCAATACTGTATATATTTTCATTAATAAATGGCAATTCATACATAAAGGTATCATCATTGGTTCCATTGCTATTTCTTCTAAAAATCTTTTTCCCTTCTAAATCAGAAAACCTACCAAAAGGCTCACCCGTAATCATGATAAACTTTCCATCATTTTGTAAAACAATTTTATTGATGCCGTTCAAAATGTTTGCATTGGCTTCAGCATAGTTAAAACTAGTGTCAACCGTACCATTTGTATTAAGGCGAGAAACCACAGCACTTCCAGCCAAAATTTTTCCATTTGTTTGTATGGCAATTGTTTTAACAGCGTTGACTATAATTTCTCCATTGTTTACAAAACTGTTGTCGTAGCTACCATTGCTGTTTATTCTAAAGATATAATTTACCGGAATGGTGTTGAACTCTGTTACGCTTCCACCTACCAAAATTTTTCCATTGCTTTGTAACGCCAATGAATAAACGGTTCCATTTACACCAGCACCTCCAGCATTAAATGTAGATTCTAATGTGCCGTTTGTTTTTATTTGAATTAAATTATTTACAACTGCATTATTATAACTGCTGATGTTTCCGGCAGCGATAATTTTATTTCCTGATACTACAACAATGTCCAACACTTCACCCTGTAATCCATTGCCGCCCACATTAAACGTATTGTCTAGTGTTCCATTGCTATTGATACGCACCAATGCGCCAACTGATACCCCATTATATGTAGAGAAACTTCCGCCTATAATTATTTTGTTATCAGATTGAACCGCAATTGTATTTACCACGCCATTTGCACCCAAACCGCCAACATTAAACGTGGCATCCTTTGATCCATCTGCATTTAAACGGGTTATATAATTTACCGATTCTCCATTATAAGTGGTAAAAGTTCCACCAATAAGCGTCTTTCCGTCTGTTTGTACTTTTATGGCCTTTACATTTCCATTGGCACCCACCGAATAATTATTGCCATTATCAACGCTATTAAAAGTTTGATCCAATGTGCCGTCTTGGGCAAATAATGAAATGCTTAGAAATAAAAAAAATGATACAATACTTAAACCCTTTTTCATAAAAATTAATTAATGCGTAAATAATAAAATAACCAAACGTCTAAAATGAAACGCTTGAGATTAGTTCAAGGGAAATCCAGGAAATGGAATGGAGATTTGTTAATAGGAATTGTACTTCTTTAAAAACCAGACAACAAATATATATTTAATAATTCGAAATTAATAATGTTTTTTATGCTTTTTTAAGAATTTGATGTTTTATTTTTCTCCGTTAAAATTTCCATTTTTATTTATAATCAATTTCTGGATTGCCGTTTTTTTGGGCTGGAGTATTTTTGGCATTAAAAAGACATGATATGAATCAGCCTTATAATTATAAGTTGATATAAATAATTTTTGTAAATAAAATTGTTTTCCCCACGTAAAAAATTTTTTTTCAAAGATTTTTTACTATGCCATAATCAATAACAATTATTTACTAATTTGTTTTTTTATTTTTATTAATATCCATCATTTTAATTTATGATTAACATCATGTATATATAAAAACAATTTTACTGAAATATAGTAGTACATTTAATAATTGTTACATAATTAAAAAATGATTTTCATTTACGTTACTTTTTTTATTTAAAATTTTAAAAAATCTATCTTTTAAAACAATGTCCATACTATCAACTTTTGAAACAAACCCCAATAATCAATATGAGCAATTATTTTATAATGCTTCTATTGGAATTGCAATTGTTGATCAAAAAGGAATGATTATTAACGGAAATAATTTCTTTTTAAGCATGTTTGGGTATGATGCCAATGAAATTAAAAATAAACCTATTGAGTTTATTATTCCAAATCGATATCACCATAGTCATGTTGCTAATAGAGAAGATTTTTTCAAAAATCCAAT
This sequence comes from Chitinophagaceae bacterium, assembly GCA_009885535.1. Taxonomy (GTDB): domain Bacteria; phylum Bacteroidota; class Bacteroidia; order Chitinophagales; family Chitinophagaceae; genus Ferruginibacter. The sequence continues at coordinate 5,092 of VFKL01000049.1, forward strand.
AAGTCGCCCAATGGGTTTAGGGAAAACCCTATTTGGAAAAAAGAAAGATGGAAGCGAATTCCCTGTTGAAATTAGTTTGGATGCACATGTGTATGGAGAAGAAAAATATATCGTTGCTTGTATCACCAATGGAAGCAACAAAATGGGTGATTTAGGAAATCTGGAAAGCATTAAAGAAAATCTGGAGTTTGCGGTTGAAAATAAAAACAAAGAACTGTCGAGAACATTTCAGGTTTTAGAATTATTAAATGAAAAGCTTGAAGATGCCTATGACAATCAAAAAGCAATTTTAGACAATGCCAAAGTAATGATGTTTTCTATGTATGAAAACGGATTGATTAAATTTTTTAATCCCGAAACCGTTAACCTTACTGGATATAGCGAGAGTGAAGTTATTTCAAAAAAAGACCCTTTGCTTTTTATTCGAAAAAATGAAATTCAATTGTGTAAAGAAGAATTTGAGAATAAACACAACTTGAGATTTGATAACGATTTCGATGTGTTAAAAGAAAAATCTATTAGGAATGAAATCGTTGATTTAGAATGTTTTTTTGTACATAAAAATGGAGATGAGTTTCCAGTAACATTAAGCATTACACCAATTTATAATAAAAAAAATCAGTTGACAGGGTTTATGGGGGTGGCCATGGATTTAACCACTAGAAAAGAAGCGCAAGACAATTTATTAGAAGCACTAACCAAAGAGAAAAAATTAGGCGAACTTAAAAGTAGATTCGTTTCTATGGCATCGCACGAATTTAGAACACCATTAAGCACCATTTTATCCTCTGCATATTTAATAGAACAATATGCAGAAAAAGATGATCAACCAAAAAGAGAAAAACATTTAAATAGAATTGTATCGGCAGTGAATAATCTAACCAATATTTTAAATGAATTTTTAAGTGTTGGCAAAATTGAAGAAGGGAAAATTGTATCGCATTTAACAGAATGCTCTATCAATAACTTTTTAAACACTTTATTAAAAGAAATCAAACACTCCCTAAAGAAAGGACAGTATTTAAATCTTTCGCACCAGGGAAATGAGAAAGTAATTACAGACCAAAATTTATTGAAAAATATTATGCTCAATTTGATTTCTAATGCCATTAAATTTTCTGCTGAAGAAAGCAAAATAGACATTAAAACAGTAAATGATTCAAATTATTTTACCATTGAGGTGAGGGATTATGGAATTGGCATTTCAGAAGAGGATCAAGTCCATTTAATGGAAAGATTTTTTAGGGGGAGTAATGTCACCAATATTCAGGGTACTGGATTGGGACTTCACATCGTATCAAAATATGTGGAAACACTTGGCGGCAAACTCACCTTTAAAAGTAATCTAGATGAAGGCACATCTATACAAATCATTTTTAACCATTTAAAACTTAAAGAAAATGAAGACAATTTTATTAATTGAAGACAATGATGAAATCAGAGAAAATACTGCTGAAATTTTGGAATTAGCGATGTATAATGTACATACAGCTGAAAATGGTAAGGTGGGAGTTGAAAAAGCCATTGATTTAAAACCGGATTTAATCATTTGTGATATTATGATGCCAATATTGGATGGCTACGGTGTTTTACATTCCATCCAAAAACATGAAGCGATAAAGAACACACCTTTTATATTTTTAACGGCAAAATCGGAAAGAAATGATTTACGAAAAGGAATGGAGGTTGGCGCTGATGATTATATAACAAAACCATTTGAAGGAACGGAACTTTTAAACGCAGTTGATAGTCGTTTGAAAAAAGTAGAAATTCTTAAAAAAGAATATTCAAAAGATATGGATGGCATTCAACAATTGATATACGAAACTTCTGGAGGTGATTTATTGAAATCAATGGTTGAAAACAGAAGCACCAACCTTTACAAAAAGAAACAATTGATTTATAAAGAAGGAAACCATCCTACGCAATTATATTATGTATTAAGCGGAAAAATAAAAACCTTTAAATCTAACGACGACGGAAAAGAGTTGGTTACTGATTTATATTCTCAAGGCGATTTCTTAGGACATATTGCCCTTTTACAAGGCGGAATTTATAAAGAAACCGCAGAAGCCATTGATGATTGCGAAGTTGCCATTATTCCTAAAAAAGAATTTGAAGATTTACTACACAACAGTAAAGAAGTAGCACAGAAATTCATTAATTTATTGGCCAAAAATATTTCTGATAAAGAACATCATTTAATTAGCTTGGCCTATAATTCTTTGCGAAAAAAAGTGGCTGATGCTTTGGTGGTTTTGAAAAATAAATACCAAGAAACAAATGATGGCAATTTCAGCATCGACATCAGCAGAGAAAATTTAGCCAATATTGCCGGCACCGCTACAGAATCATTAATCAGAACATTGAGTGATTTTAAAAGTGAAAAAATTATTGACATTAAAGACGGTCACATTACCATCATAAACGATAAAAAACTAGAAGGCATGATGAATTAATTCACTTTATTTTAAAGCAATTTGCAAATCTTAAAGAACATTCGATTATCTTTAAAAAAAGAAATTTTTATGAAAAAATCGATTTTGTTTGTATCACTTTGTCTTTGCTTTTCGATGACATTTGCACAAGTTAAAATGCCGGCCTTATCGCCTGTTCAAACTGTAAAACAGGAAATAGGCGTGGGTTTTATTGAATTGAAATATGCTCGTCCTAGTATGCGCGATCGTAAGATTTTTGGTAATGTAGTTCCATTTAATGAGATGTGGCGTACTGGAGCTAATGCAGCAACACTAATAAAATTTACAGACAAAGTAACGATTAACGATAATGTTTTAGATACCGGATCTTATGTGATATATACAATACCAGGCAAAGAAAACTGGGAAATTATTTTTAACAAAGGCATTTCAAATTGGGGGACAGATGGTTATAAACAAACAGAAGATGTACTTCGTTTAATGGTGCCCGTTAAGAAACTAAAAAAAGCCGTTGAAACATTTACAATAGCTTTTGAAAATATGAAACCTTCTGCTTGCGATATTCATTTGGCTTGGGAGAAAACCGATGTTTCATTTTCTCTAACAATGGACGTTAAAGAAAAATTGAAAGCACAAATTGAAACTGGCATGTCTGCTGAAAAAAAACCATTCTATCAGGCTGCTCAATTTTACAACGAATATGAAATCGATTTACCCAAAGCTTTGATGTATGTAGATAAAGCTATTGAAGCCAACCCATCTGCTTATTGGATGATGTTGTATAAAGCAAAAATTCAAGAAAAAATGGGTGATTTTAATGGCGCCTTAATCAGTTCGCAACAATCTATGGAAGCTGCAAAAAAAGCGGACAATCCAGATTATATAAAATCAAACACAGATTTTCAAAAAGGGTTGAAAGCTAAAATGAAATAAATTAATTCAACCCGGATTTTGCAGTTGGAATCGTGATGAAAGGGAAAAAGGCAATAAAGACGAGTGTTTGAGTAGATTTTTTTTGTAATAGATTTCAACTGAAAAATCTGGGTTCAACAAATTCTAAACTTTTTTTAACACAGTATTTGCATTAGGAATGTAAAATGCAAATGCTGGACCTAACATAATTCATATAATTTTTCTGAGAAATCCTTGAAAAAATCTGCCTTTATTTTATTGATTATATTAATTAATTTTTCTATACCAGCTCTAATGACTTGTTGTTGTTTGATTATTGAAATCAAATCAATTTCGTATTCCTTTTTCTGTACCAACTCCAATCGATTTTGCTGCTCTACAACTTCATCATTCAAAACCGAATAAATTTCCTCTAACCTCATAAATTGCACTTGGAAATTTTCGATATTAAACAAAATATTTTTATCATTATTAGATTTAATTATTTCGTTTAATCGATTAAATCGCATTAGATTTTCGTCTTTTATAAATACAATTAATCGTTTCCAAGTTTCTACTTCGTAAATTAATTGTTCTAAAATTATGTTTTTCATATGTTGGTTGTTTTACAATTGGGTAATTTCTATAATGTAAAAAACAAAATATTGAGTTGATTTAAACTGACCATGATTGTATATTTACATGATATTAATCAGTTACATTTATTTCTTCTGAAACATCTATTTAATCATTTGAATACACATAACACATATTTCGTCATTCTTTTGTTGTCGATTGTTGGTCCATTGGCATTAAGCTTCGACAAAAAAGTGGCTTTTTATACCAAATGGAAACAAGTATTTGGCGCTATGCTTTTACCTGCTTTTTTTTATGTGGTTTGGGATATTATATTTACGCAAAAAGAAGTTTGGTCTTTCAATAAAGATTACATAACCGGAATTCATTTGTATAATTTACCCATTGAAGAAGTTTTTTTCTTTTTTGTTGTTCCGTATTGTTGTGTTTTTATTTATGCATGTGTACGATGTTATTTTCCGAAACTCCAAACGAACAAAACAACTGGCGTTATTTTTAAAAATTTAGCAGTGTTATTTTTTGTAGTGGCTTGTTTTAATTTCGAAAGAGATTATACTTTTTATACTTTTCTTTTTTGCAGCTTGTTTATTTTATTCCTCCTTTTTCAGCGATTTAATCAAGCTGCTTTTTTAGTTTCTTATTTGATTATATTAATTCCATTTCTAATTGTAAACGGTTTTCTAACAGCGATACCTGTTGTTATTTATAACGATGCAGAAAATTTAGGCATCCGCATTTTTACCATTCCATTTGAAGATGTTTTTTATGGAATGCTTTTGGTGATGATGAATATTTTAGGATATGAACACCATCAGCAAAATTCAAAAAAAATGAAAATTTAAAAACTCTTTTCGTTTTAAAAATTTTACAATGCTTTCTATAATAATCGTTAATTACAATGTTAGATATTTCATCGAAGCCTGTTTATATTCGGTGGAAAAAGCATGTAATAATATTGAAGCAGAAATTATTGTTGTAGATAACGCATCTTCCGATGACAGCTTTTTGGTGCTTCCCAAACTTTTTCCAAACGTACAGTTTATTTGGAACGAAACAAACCTTGGTTTTTCAAAAGCAAATAATTTGGCGATTAAAAAATCAAGCGGAAAATTTGTATTATTTCTGAATCCAGACACCATTGTACCTGAAGATTGTTTTGAAAAATGTTTGTCTTTTTTTTCCACCCATCATGATGCTGGGGCGATTGGTGTTCATATGATAGATGGAAATGGAAACTTTCACAAAGAGAGCAAACGTAGTTTTCCTGATCCAGCCGTTTCATTTTTCAAAATGATTGGACTATCAAAATTATTCCCCAATTCAAAAACTTTTGCATCCTATTATGTAGGGCATTTGCCAGAAAACAAAACCGCATCTGTAGAAGTTTTATCGGGAGCTTTTACAATGATTTCACGAAAAATATTGGATCGAGTAAAAGGATTTGATGAAGATTATTTTATGTATGCAGAAGACATTGATTTAAGTTTTCGCATCAAAAATACCGGCTTTAAAAATTACTATTTTGCAGATACCAGCATCATTCATTTCAAAGGAGAAAGCACAAGGAAAACAGACGCTGCATATGTTCAAAATTTTTATAGCGCAATGAAATTATTTGTACAAAAACATTATAGTAAACAAACTGCAATTAAAAATGCAATGCTTATTTCTATTGCTGCTGCTCAATTTTTCGCCAACACAAAAAGAAAGATACACAACATTTGGACGAATAATACTTCTTTAAATAATCATAAAAATAAGTCGCAAAGCATTGTTATTGCTGCAAATAATGAAACCTTCAACCAAATGCTGCATATTATAAAGCAAGCAAAAAACAAATTTTTGATTTCGGGCAGAATAAAAATAAATGTACAAGATGTTGAACCGGCTTCCACTACGTTGTCTGAGCTGAATAATTATTTATCCAAAAATAAAACGGATTATATTTTGTTTTGCGAAGGAAAAAACAACCTCAACTTTTTAGAAATTATAGAAACATTAAAATGTCTTCATAAAAATTCAAACAGCTTATTTAACATCAGCAATCGTCCATTTATTTTTGGAAACAATTATATCATTTCTGAAAACAAGAACGAAACATCTACAAATGATTAATCCAATTTTTAATTACTTGATAATTTAGTTCTGGCAGTTTATGTACATGTTGTTTCTTTTCATTTGCGATTTTTAATGCCTCAATAATGTTTAAATCTTTTTGTTGTACAAAATGAAACAACCCATTATTTTTTAAATGAATGGCCAAATATTCTTGCTCTGGTTGTGCAGGGGTTGGAACAAGGATTGCTTTTTTATTAAGCGTAATTAAATCCATAATGGTTGAATAACCAGATCTAGACAATACCATCTCTGATGTTTCAATCATTGCATTAAGATTTTTTGCATCAAGGTGATTGTAAATGGTTAAGTTTTCAAATGAATGTTTTATTGGTTTTTCCTCATTAGGCAACCCTCTTACCATCACCATTTTTTCTTTGCATAGGTGCATTTGTGATAAAATAATTTTTTCAAATACAAAACGTTGCGGTTCGGGACCAGAGATTATTATACAAAGCTTGTTTTGTAGGGGAAGATTTGAATTATGGAATCTAGATAAAGCCCCCAAATAGCGAACGGGTATGTTTGGAAAATTTTTTGGATGAGATAATTCACCTGCTAATGAATTTTCTTTTTCAAAATCGGGCACCCAACAAGCGCTAAATTTGTTGATATAATTATAGTGAATCTTTTGAACAATTTTATCAAAAAACGATAATCCCGTTTTTATTAAAAGTTGATGGGTAATATAAACTGAAGGAATTTTGTTTGAGAAAAAACCCAATCGATTATCGCTGATAACGCCATTAATTTTATGGGTTTTAATCGCTTCATCAACCCATTTTTTCTCAAACCTGATAATTTTTAAGATTCTTGGCAATTGGGTAATGATTTTCAACAAAAATAAAAACCGGTTTCTGCTGTATTTTACGTGATACCCTTTTAAAGGCAAAATCGTTGCTTCGGGAAATTCTGATTTCAATAATGCAGCCGTTGAGCCTTCTGCCCCAATAAATACGGTGCAATTTTGTGATAATAAGTATTTTATAATCGGAACAAATCTGGTAGCGTGCCCCAAACCCCAATCTAAAGGCGCAATTAAAATCCGTTTGTTTGTTAACGCCATTTTGATAATTTTTATAAAAATAAAAACCTAATCTGTTTTTTTAATAAAATTAGATTAATTTAGGTTTCACAAAAACGAACCTTTAAATGAAAACTTTGTTAATCGTATTGTTGGTAGCCCTAATTTTTTCTACAGGATGTTCAAAACGTGTTTATTGCGGATGTCCGAATAGTAAAGGAATGAGTGGCTTTTAAAATTAAAAAATGAATAATTCTAACCGTGATTTATTGGTAATGCTCAAACAAGAATTAATGACGCCTCAATCTGTTGCATTTGAGGTGAATTGGTTGCATGAGCTTTTATTTAAAACAGAACGATTAGATCAGTTTGCTACCGCACACGAATTGATTGACCTCAATAAATACAAAATACACAATAGTAGTTTTGAAATCAAAAAACTAATTCGCGCAAGAAAAGAACATCCATTTGTTTTTTTATCTAATCTGAACTGATTAACTCAAAAGATTCAGTGCATTCCTAAGGTTGTTAATTACGTCTTCGATATCTCCTTTTTTACAACATCCTACGCTTATTCTATACCAATTGTTTTCGCGGTCAGAGCCAAAATAACCGAAAGGAACCAACGCCAGTTTTGCTTCTGTTAAAATATATTCAGTTACCGCAGCTTGATTGTCTAATAGTTTTCCATCAGCTGTTTTTTTACCCACAAGATTTATTTGTAAGGTTAAATATATCGCCGCTTGTGGCTCTATAGAATCCACACTAAATCCTTCACTTTTTAAAAGCATAAACCCTTTGTGCAAATTTGTTAGTCGATATGAAATTTCAGCTTTAAAATTTATCAAATAGTTGTTTACTGCTGTTTCATTTACTAAAAATTTAGCAACGGCTTTTTGTTCTGCCATTGGTGCCCAAGAGCCAACATGACTATTAATCGCTTTCATTTTATTTATTACGTATTCTGGGCCCATCGACCAACCAACACGAACACCTGTAGCAGCAAATACTTTACTGATTCCATCAACAAATATGGTATAATCGCGCATTTTGGGGTTTAAGGAAACAGGGTCATAATGCTTGGTGTCACCAAATGTTAACGCACTGTAAATTTGATCATACATCACATAAAGCTTTTTTTCTTCTACCGCCCTACTTTCGTTTTCATTGATTACCAAATCGCATATTTTTTCCAATTCTTCTTTTGTAAATACAGTTCCTGTAGGATTTAGTGGCGAACATAATGCTAATAAAGTAGCGCCTTTTAAATGTGGTGCAATTTGTTCGGCGGTAGGCATGAAATTATTTTCACGCAATGAAGTAATATGTACGTGCTCCCCTTCATTAAAATGGGTATAATGGTTGTTGTTCCAACTTGGAACTGGATAGATCACTTTATCTTTTTTATCCACGATGCTTCTGAAAATAGAATAAATCAACGGACGACCCCCACAAGCCACTAAAATTTCATTGGTACCATAGGTTAAACCTTGATTTTTTTCAACAAAAAAAGAAATCGCTTTTCTCAAATCCAATTCACCATCTGCAGCCGGATATGTTGTAAATCCATCAACATATGCATTAATGATATTTTCTTTTAATTCTTGCGGAATAGGAAACTCTTTCGAATCAAAATCGCCTATCGTGTAATTATAAATATGGTTTCCTGCTGCAATTTTTTCTTTTACTATTGCACCCAACTTCACAATTTCTGATGCAATTAATGTTTCAGCCAAATGGCTAAGCTTGATTTTAGACATAATATTTAATTTATTTTATTACACAGCAAAAGTATTGCTAATGAACTTTAAAACAAAAATTGAGTTGGCATTTTCAAAAACTTAACCACAACATTAAAAGTTATTTAAAAAACCTACACGCAATCTCAAATAATTTCAAATAACAGATAAAAATTGATTGATTTGTAAAAATTAGCCTTTGAATCTTATCTTTGTTTCAGTTTGAAAAAAAATACCGAATTTTTGCGACGTTAAGTTTCCTTTTTTAGAAATTACTCATATTAAACTGCTTTTTGAAGCAAATTTATATTTGTGTAAAAAATCGGTTTCCTATTTATAAAAAAATTTCAATTGTTTTTTTGATACAAGTTTCAAATAATTTATATTGTAAGAACATTAACTTTAATTATGTTTAATTTAATTCTGTTTGGGCCTCCAGGAAGTGGTAAAGGCACACAAAGTGAAAAAATAATGGCTCAATATGGTTTAAAACATTTGAGTACTGGAGATTTATTACGCTCCGAAATTGCAAATCAAACGGCTTTAGGATTAGAGGCGAAGCAATTTATGGACAAAGGCGAGTTAGTTCCAGATGCTGTTGTAATTGGCATGATCAGCTCTGCAATAGATTCAAACGAATCTGTAAAAGGATTTTTATTTGATGGATTTCCCAGAACGCCCGCACAAGCGGAAGCGCTTGATAAATTACTAGAATTAAAAAAAGCACCAATAAGTATTATGTTGGCACTTGATGTTTCTGAGGAAGAATTGGTAAAAAGATTAATGAAACGAGGAGAAACCAGTGGCCGTAGCGACGATACCAATGAATTGGTTATACGTGCTAGAATTTCTGAGTATTTAAACAAAACTGCTGCAGTTGCAGATTATTACCAGCAGTTCAACAAAGTAAGAATGATAAAAGGAGAAGGTTCAATTGATGAAATTTATCATAGTCTTTGTTTTGAAATTGATAAACTCTTGGTTTAATTATACACTATGTTTGAATATTTTTTTAAAAACGCAATAGTATTACATCCTTCCATTATAATCATCTAGAAAAACAATGCAAATTCTCTCAATAACACTTGGACAAAAAAGTAAAACACATCGCTTAAAAAGCAAGCGCAGCAAGGTAATTTACTTTCATTCTATTTCGTTACTTTTGCCACTTTAGAAATCGAATTTATAACTACATAAATGGGCTTAAAAGAAATCATTGATATTAACAAATTACCAAAGCATATTGCCATTATCATGGATGGCAATGGAAGATGGGCTAAGGAAAAAGAACAAGACCGTTTATTTGGCCACTTACATGGCGTTGAAAGTGTACGGGATATTGTAGAAGGATGCGCAGAAATAGGAATTAATTTTCTTACCTTATATGCTTTTAGCACCGAAAATTGGGATCGCCCCGAATATGAAGTTATTGGATTGATGGAATTATTGGTTGACACCATTAAAAAGGAAGTGCCCACATTAAATAAAAACAATATTAAGCTTCATGTGATTGGTGCAACACACATGATGCCGGAATCTGCACAAACAGAACTTCAAGAAGCCATTAATAAAACAGCACAAAACACTGGATTGAATTTAGTAATGGCGCTCAGTTATAGCAGCAGATGGGAAATTATACAAGCCACACAAAATATTGCCAAAGACGTTCAATCAGGTAAAATACAGCCCGAAGAAATCAATCAAAATACATACAATCAATATTTAACTACTGCCCATATCCCTGATCCAGAATTGATGATTAGAACAAGCGGAGAGCATCGAATCAGTAATTTTCTTTTATATCAAATGGCTTATACCGAACTGTATTTTACAGAAACCCTTTGGCCAGATTTTAGAAAAGAAAATTTATATGAAGCCATAATTAACTTTCAGCAAAGAGAAAGAAGATTCGGAAAAACGAGCAGCCAGGTTAAATTGTAATTTTTTAAATATTACGGATTGTCTAATTTGGTGGTCCTTTAACAAATAGTTTTAATAAATGGGCTTAATTTGCCGCACTAAAATAATATTGATGCATAGGAATTTAAGTAGGTTTATATTTTTCTCTATTTTTTGTACGATTGGATTTCAATCTTATGCTCAAAATGATAGCGTTCCCGTTTCTGTTAACCCTGCTTTAATGGAAATCTTCAATTCTAAATACCCTAAAACATACACCATTGCTGGCATTAATGTTACCGGAACAAAAGCCTTCGACCCAGCGCTAATCAGTTCAATCTCAGGTATTGCAGTTGGCGATAAAGTGCAAATCCCTGGAACCGATGCATTTGGAAAAGCCATCGCTAAACTGTGGAAACAAAGCTTGGTTTCTAATGTAGTTATCAATATCACCAAATTAGAAGATCAAAACATTTACATTGATATTGACATTACAGAACGTGCAAGATTGATTGATTATAAAATTATTGGCGTTTCTAACGGCGAAAAAGATGACCTTGACACAAAAATCGGATTGGCTAAGGATAGGGTTCTAACCGAAAATATGAAACTTAGCGCCATTGAAATCATGCGCAAATTCTTCTACGAAAAAGGATTTAGAAATGTTTCTATTCAAATGAATGAAGAAATTATTGAAGGCATCAGCAATGGAGTTTCTCTTACATTTACCGTTGAAAAAGGAAATAAAGTAAGAATCAATTCCATTAACTTTTCTGGAAATGAACAAGTAGAAGATACCCGTTTGAAAAAACAAATGAAAGGCACCAAAGAAATGCCAAGATTCACCTTGTTTCCCGAAAATATTATTAGCCCTTACGGTGATTCATCTAAAGGTTACAATTTTAAAAACTTTGTACATAACCGTGATTTTTTATCTCCTACAAGAATCCTTAGTTTCTTAGATCCTTATATCCGAGTTAAATTTAGTGGCGCAAAATTCAATGAAACAAAATATCAAGAAGATAAAGAAAAAGTTCTAGAATACTATAATGCTCAAGGTTTGAGAGATGCTCAACTTGTAGCAGATACCCAAGTTTTAAACAACAAAGGAAATCTTAACATTGATATCAAAATTGATGAAGGAAGAAAATACTATTTTGGAAATATTGCTTGGAAAGGGAATACAAAATACTCCGATTCAATTCTAAATATTTTATTGGGTATTGAAAAAGGTGACATTTACAATAATGAATTGCTGAATAAAAGATTGGGCAAGCAAATGTCTGCGGAAGGTGGCGATATCAGTAGTTTGTATCAAGACGATGGGTTTTTATTTTTTCATATCGACCCCATTGAAACTTCGGTTTACAACGACACCATTGATTTTGAAATCAGATTGGCTGAAGGTCCTCAAGCTACTTATGGAAACATAACCGTATCGGGTAACGATAAAACAAAGGATTACGTAATTCTGCGTGAAATGCGCACCGTTCCTGGACAAAAGTTTAGTCGTGCTGATATTATCCGTACTCAACGTGAGCTTTCGCAACTTGGATACTTTAATCCAGAAAAAATAAATCCAAATGTAGTGCCCAATTCAGATAATGGCACGGTAGACATCAATTGGGAAGTTGAAGAAAAATCTTCTGATCAATTGGAATTATCTGCTGGTTTTGGTGGCGGCATTGGATTAACAGGTACTTTAGGGGTTACATTTAATAATTTCTCCATAAAAAACATCACCAGCAAATCTACTTGGGATCCGCTTCCATCAGGAGATGGACAGAAATTAAGTTTACGTATTCAATCAAATGGACGTGCGTATCGTTCGTACAATTTCTCATTTACAGAACCATGGCTAGGTGGTAAAAAAAGAAATTCCTTCTCTATTAATTATTACAACACCAAATTTTCAAACTCTACAGATCAATTCGGGAACTTTTGTAAATATTGTGGCGATACTTCTTACGTAAAAACGGTTGGTATGGGTATTTCTTTGGGCAAACAATTGAAATGGCCTGATGATTATTTCAATTTAATTTACTCGCTTAATTTTCAACAGTATAAGTTGAAAAATTATGGACAAATATTTAGTGGTTTTAGCAATGGAAATTCTACCAACATCAGTTTGAAACTTACTTTACTTAGAAACTCAGCTGGTCCAAATCCGATTTTCCCAACCAGTGGATCTAATTTTTCTTTGAGTGGCCAATTTACTTTGCCTTACTCTTTATTGGGCATTAATTCAAATGCTAAAAACAAATATGAATTGCCAGAGTTTCATAAATGGCGTTTCTCGGGCGATTGGTACACACCAATTGGAAGAGCAAGAGGTGCTGAAAAAAATAGACAATTTATTTTACGTACTGCTGCTAAGTTTGGATTTATTGGCAGATACAACCAAAATTTAGATGTATCGCCATTTGAGCGTTTCCAAGTTGGAGATGCAGGTTTAAGTAATACACAAGCATTGCTTGGTTATGATATCATTGCACACCGTGGATATCCGGTTTATAGCAATTCTAATCCAAGGATCAATCCTGATGGAATAAGTCCTTCTCAATATTTTACCATTTATAACAAATATGTGGTGGAGTTGCGTTATCCATTTAGTACCAGCGCAAGCAGTACCATTTATGGATTAACCTTTTTTGAAGCAGCAAATGGATGGTATGATTTTAAATCCTACAATCCTTTTAAATTAAGACGCTCGGCGGGTGTAGGTATGCGTTTTTTCCTTCCCATGTTTGGTTTGCTTGGATTTGATTATGGTGTGGGATTGGATAGATTTGACCAAAACACAGGTTTAAAAGGTGCGGCTAAGTTTACGTTTATGTTAGGCCAGGAGCCAGAATAAAGAAAAAATTAATAAGCCATTTATGAAAAAATTATTTTTATTATTTGCCTGTTCAATGTTGATTGCAACAGCCGGATTTACACAACGATATGCAATTATAGATTCTAAATTTATTTTAGATAAAATGCCAGAATATAAAGAGGCGCAAACCAAACTTGACCAGTTTAGTGAGTTATGGCAACAAGAAATTGATCAGAAGCAAGTGGCTATGGATAAAATGGTAAAAACTTTTGAAGCAGAGCAAATTATGTTACCTGATAATTTAAAAAAGAAACGTGAAGATGAAATATTCAACAAAGAGAAAGAGCTACGTGATTTACAAAGAAAGCGTTTTGGATTTGAAGGCGATTTGTTTAAAAAACGACAAGAATTGATAAAGCCTGTTCAAGATAAAGTGTACAATGCGGTACAAAAAATGGCAGTAGAAAAACAATATGATTTCATCTTAGATAAAAGTGAAGGAATTACCATTATATTTGCCGACCCAAAATTGGATAAAAGTGAAGAAATTTTGAAAAGTATGGGGATAAAATAAAAATAATAAATGAAAACGGAGCGTATTAAAAAAGCGAACTTTTTTCAAAAGAAAAGTGTAACACAAACATCAATATAAACACATCAATTAATCAAAAAAATAAAAACGCAATGAAAAAAATGTTCGTAGTTGCTGCATTGGCTTTGACAGGATTCGGAGCAAGCGCACAGAATAAAACAGAAATTAAAATTGGATATATCAACACTGATGAGCTAATTGCAATAATGCCAGAATATCAAACTGCCATGAAAGAAATGCAGGATTTACAAGAGTCATTGGATAAGCAAGGTCAAGAATTAAATGATGAGGCTGAACAAAAACGTGATCAGTTTTTGAAAGATTCGGCAACATACACACCAACAATGAAAGAAATCAAGCGTGAAGAGTTGATAAAATTAATTCAACGTGTACAAAATTATTCAAACGAAGCGCAAGAAAAAATCAAACAAACAGGTCAACAAAAAATGACCCCAATTCAACAAAAAGCGGTGGAAACAATACGTACTGTTTCAAAAGAAAAAGGTTACACCTATGTCTTAGACAACAATGCAGTTTTGGTTGGACCTCCGGGAGATGATATTTTACCAATTGTAAAAGCAAAATTGGGTATTAAAGAAATTGTACCAGCCGCTCCAATAAAAAAACCATAATAATTTTATACATATTCTTTTACAAAGCCACTCTTTATCGGGTGGCTTTGTTATTTTTGAATAATGAGCAATCAACCAATTGGTGTATTTGATAGTGGATATGGCGGTTTAACCATTTTAAAAGAATTGGTAGCCACTCTACCCGAATATGATTATTTATACCTAGGAGACAATGCACGTGCTCCATATGGAGATAAAACATTTGAGGAAGTATATGCGTACACATTGCAAAGTGTAGAATGGTTTTTTAAGCAGGGCTGTTCATTAGTAATTTTGGCTTGCAACACTGCATCAGCAAAAGCATTGAGAACAATACAGCAAAATAATTTACCATCATTAGACCCTAATAAAAGGGTGCTAGGCGTTATTCGGCCAACCTCTGAAGTAATAGGCCAATTAACCCAATCAAAGCATATTGGTGTATTGGGAACACAGGGAACCATAAAGTCTGAATCTTATTTATTAGAAATTGCTAAGTTTTTCCCAGAAATAAAAGTAACACAAGAAGCTTGTCCGGAATGGGTATCATTGGTAGAAAAAAATCTTTACGCATCTACGGAAGCAGATTATTCTGTAAAATATCATATTGACGAAATATTATCAAAAGATGCAAAAATTGACACTTTATTGTTGGCATGTACACATTATCCCATATTAATCAATAAAATAAAACAGTTTACACCCGCCGGAATCCGCATTATATCACAAGGAGAAATTGTAGCAAAAAGTTTGATTAGTTATTTAAATAATCATAAAGAAATGGAAACGAAGTGTAGTAAAATGAGCAAGAAGAGATTTTTTACCACTGGCGATGTTGAAGATTTTAATGAACATGCGAGTTTGTTTTTTGGGGCAGAAATTGTGGCAGAAAAACTGATTTTTTAAAAATTAAAAAAACTTATAAAATCTTTTAAAATCTTCTTTCATTTTTTGTTTAATTCCCCTACCTTTGCCCTCCTTTCACATGAAGCCAGGATGGTGCCTGGTGGACAGTAACAAGCAAACAACATTTGTAAAAGGAAAAAACTTAAAACAATGCCAGGTAAAAAAAGGACTTATCAACCCCATACGCGTCGTAGAAAATCGGTGCATGGATTTCGTTCACGTATGCAAGATGCAAACGGACGTAAAGTATTAGCAAGCCGTAGAGCAAAAGGACGTCATAAATTGACTGTTTCTGATGAGCATGGTTCAAAAAAATAAAATAATACTTTGGCAAATGCCATTGAAAATTATACAGCCTTTGCATGTGCAAGGGCTTTTTTAATTAGAAAATTGTTTGGCGTTTGGCGTTTGGCGTTTGGCGTTTGGCGTTTGGCAAGGCAACAGTTTAACGGTTTAATGGTTTAACGGTTTAATGGTTGATCGACATTGTGTTATTAGAATTATACCTATTGGATATCTGTAATGGTCCAATGTCCCAAACGCCAAACCACAAACTCCAAACCACAAACGCGCAATAATTTATCTTTTTAAATACAATGACTTTGGTATAAATTACAAGAAGTGGAAAATAAGCAACGATATTTTTTGGGGAAAGAAAGCAAACTAAAGAGCAGAAATGTAATACAACAATTATTTTCTCAGGGTAAACACGTTTTAGTTTATCCTTTAAAAGCAGTGTATATATTTGAAAACGAAAAGCATCCACTGCAAGCCGGTGTATCTGCAAGTAAAAGAAACTTCAAAAAAGCTGTTGATAGAAACCGAATAAAGCGATTGATTCGTGAGGTTTATCGTTTGCAAAAGCCAAAGCTTGAATCCCATTTAATTCAAAACAAACAAAATCTCTCCATTTTTTTAATGTATGTCGGAAAAGAAATGCCCGAATTTGTTCAAATGACCGAAAGCGTTGAAAAAATTCTTAAGCGAATAATAAAAATATCAGATGACATCGCTTTTAAGAATAATATGCCGATTAATGAAAATAAAAGCAATTCAAATTAAAAATTCAAAAGTAAAAAGTGAAAAATAGAATCCGCAGTTGAGATCTGTCAAATTGAAAAGGCTTTTTGAATTTTTACTTTTTATTTTTTACTTAATTAAGAACAAATGAAATTATTGAAACAAATAGCCAGTTTACCTTTTATTTTATTGATAAAATTGTATCAATGGATTTTATCGCCTTTGCTTGGGCCAAAATGCAGGTTCACGCCGACATGCTCAAATTATGGACTAAAAGCTTTAAGGAAGTATGGGCCAATAAAGGGTTTGTGGCTTACGGCTAAACGTTTGAGTAAATGTCATCCTTGGGGTGGAGATGGTTATGATCCGGTGCCCTAAACCGCTCAAAGGAGCCATAACACAAAGACACGAAGGCGCAAAGTCACGAAGTTTTTGTTTAGAGCGAGAAACAGAATGTGAATGGTTTAAACGTTTCTTTTTATTTCACGTAAAGCTCGCAAAGGAGCAAAATGCGCGAAGGGTTGAAGTATCCCAAAAACGCCAAACGCCAAACGCCAAACACCAAACAACAAACCATAAACAACAAACCATAAACCACAAACCATAAACCACAAACAACTTCTACATCCCCGCCATCATTCTCTCCTCTACGACCGCCCAGTTTACTACATTCCAAAATGCGCTTAAATAATCAGCACGTTTGTTTTGGTATTTTAAATAGTAGGCGTGCTCCCAAACATCAGCACCTAAAATTGGTGTGCCTTTTACTTCTGCCACATCCATCAAAGGATTATCTTGATTAGGTGTAGAGCAAACCTCTAATTTTCCGTCTTTTACAATCAGCCAAGCCCAACCACTTCCAAAACGAGTCATACCAGCTGCGTTGAATTTTTCTTTAAACGCATCAAACGATCCGAAAGCTGCATCAATGGCTTCTGCTAATTTACCAGAAGGTGTGCCACCTGCATTTGGCGCCATGCTAGCCCAAAAGAAAGTATGGTTCCAATGTCCACCACCATTATTTCTAACAGCAGCACTTATACTTCCTGCATGAGCTACAATTTCTTCAATTGTTTTTGATTCGTGTTCTGTACCAGCAATTGCTTTATTTAAATTATCAACGTAAGCTTGATGGTGTTTGCCATGATGAATTTGCATAGTTTGCACGTCTATATGTGGTTCTAATGCTTCGTAAGCGTAAGGTAATGGTGCTAATGTAAATGACATATTTTTAAGTTTTTTAAGTTTTGAAAAATGAAAACCGAAGTTAAGATTTTAGCTTGTCAAATTATTCAGTTTTTTATTTTTTATACATTAATATTAACTGAAAAAAGGTACTCAAACAATGATTGAAATGTTTTTTGAAAATTAATTTTTGACTATCCCCTTAATTTTTGAAAAAAAGTTTTCATCAGTATGCTACAATCTTCCTCTAAAACGCCCCCAACAATTTCTGTTTTGGGATGAAATGGATTATTGGCACCAGTAGATTTTCGATAACTATTTTTTTCATCGTAAGCACCAAAAACAACTCTGCCAATTTTACTCCAATACAATGCCCCGCTACACATTAAACATGGTTCAACGGTTACATAAAGCGTTGCGTCGGGTAAATATTTGCTGCCCAAATGTTGAAAAGCGGTTGTTAATGCCAGTATTTCAGCGTGTGCTGTACAATCGTTTAAAAGCTCCACTTGGTTGTGTCCTTTAGCGATTATTTTATCTTGCATAACCACAATGGCGCCTACAGGAACTTCTTCAATGTTGAATGCTTTTTCTGCTTCTTGCAAAGCAAGACGCATATAATGTTCGTCGCTCTTCATTTGTTTACTAACTTTATTCAAAAGTAATACCAATTATTATTACTTTTAGTTCTATTTTTTTCTGGTATAATGCCGATATGACAACTGTTTAGGACCATTGGAGATGAGATGTCTAATCGGTATAAGGTATATTATAAATCAATTTTTCATTTATGAAGTCAATACTCATTGGCATTTTAGTCATTGTATCTGGAGCAATCTTATATATTGCCATTCCCAAAAAATCAAACAAAAATATGAATATTAAACAACGCTTATTAAAAGCTGCTTACCCTATGGTGATGAAAATGAGTAAAAAAAATCACCTCGCAAACATTAAAAATGAAAAGCCAACATCTGATTTTTTTAATTTAAAAATAATGTTGAATGATGGTTCTATGCTGCCTTTGGATTCATTTAAAGGGAAAAAAATAATGATTGTAAATACCGCATCTGATTGTGGTTTTACAGGACAATACGATCAACTAGAAAAATTATATCAAAAACATAAGGACAGATTAATCATAATTGGATTTCCATCGAATGAATTTGGAAATCAAGAAAAAGGTTCTGATGCTTCGATATCGAGCTTTTGTAAATTTAATTACGGCGTTCAATTTCCAATAGCAATAAAAGGTGAAGTTTTAAAAAGTGATACGCAACAAGATGTATATAAATGGCTCACCGATAAATCTATAAACGGTTGGAATGACCAGGTTCCCACTTGGAATTTTTGTAAATATCTCATCAATGAACAAGGCGTTTTAGTAGATTTTTTCAACTCAGGAATTGATCCGCTTGGTAGTGAAGTTGAGGAGGCGTTGGGGAGGTAAAGCCCCCATCCCCAGCCCTTCCCCCAAAGGTGAAGGGAGCGTGAGTATGACTCGTCCTAAAAAAAGTTTACAGTTTAATTGATTAATCCTGTTATTAGTTTACACAGCTTCCCCCTTGGGGGATCGAGGGGGCTTTCCTTCCCCAACCCTTCCCCCGAAAGGTGAAGGGAGCGTGAGTATTCTAAACTTCAAAAAACGCTAACGGTTCAAGAAGCCAAAAACGGAAAATACTTATAACCTTTTGAACCCATTGAACCCATTGAACCTTTTGAACATTTTTTTGGCACAAAGTTTTTTTAAACAAAATTTGCTAATAAACGGAAAATGCTTCCAACCTTTTGAACCCATTGAACGCATTGAACCTTTTGAACCTTTTCTTGGGATGGGGCTAAAAAAAACCGCCATATTAAACATACAGCGGTTTGATTTTTTTGAAATTTCGTGATTACAATTTCGTGATTTTCTTAATCAACGTTTCTCCACTCAATTGAATTGTTACTAAATAAATTCCTTTTATTAAATTATTTACATTCACAGGAATATTATTGCTGCCTGCAATTACATTTGTCGTTCCATTATAAACCTTTCTTCCACTTAAATCTGTAATTACGATTGAAGCTTTTTCGTTTGCTTCTGCTTCCAAAGAAATATTCATTATTGATGCGATTACTGGATTTGGATTAATCTGCATTTCAACGAATCCAAGATTTTTCACATTTCTAACAGCGCTTATTTTATAACTATTATCTACATCAATTGACTTTATGCGATAAAAATTATTTCCTTTTGTTGGGTTTGCATCCATAAAACGATACGTCTGTTTTGAAGCAGTGTTACCAATAGCGATTACACTGCCAATTGAAACATAATTTATGCCATTTGTACTACGCTCTATTTCGAACTTGCTTGAGTTAATTTCATTTGTAGTAACCCAAGTTAAATTATTGGATTTACCAGCGCGTGTTGCGTCAAAACTCAACATAGTTACAGGTACTGTTCCTAAATAAGAAATATTAACGTCATCTAACCCAATTGAATTGCCATAATCACTCACACCTTCAAATCCAATTTGTATGGTTTGTCCATTATAGGCTGATAAATCAACCAATTCATTTTTCCAGCCTGGTGTTGAAAACGTTGCATCATATCTTTGATACCCTGCAATTCTTGTCCATGTAGCGCCTCTATTTGTTGATACGCATAAAAACAAACTATCAGCACTTGTTGAAACTTCATTATCGTGGCTCATGTAAAAGCTAATAGTAGAAACCACACTATTTAAAGAAGCTGGAGTTGGCAATGTAATACACTTACTAAATAATCTACTGGTAAAGCCATTTGAAGCCGAACCACTATAACAATCAAATAAATAAAAACTGCTTCCAGTTGATCTAGGACTTAATGTGCCATAACTGGTATAGTCTCCAGTTTGTGACGACCACAAATTTAAATTTCCGGCTAATAATTCTGTATTAGGGAAACTTGTAGGAATGGTAGATTCAAAATCTTCAGAAATAGGAAAGTTTGTTAATACAGTTGAAGTGGAACTTGTATTTGCAGCTATATCATTTAATGCGTTTTGATCGCTAGAGTACACCACAGAAGCGGTTTCAAAATTCTGACCTGGATTATTTAAATTAACTCCTGTAAAATTGATTAATTCGTACTCTCCTACCAATATTTGGTTTGCATTTGTAACGTTTGCTTCATATGTGTTTGAACCAGATACTTGTAAATTAACCGTAACTGCACCAGCTGGAATTGTACTTGATCCTTCGTTAGACAATGCAACTTTGATGGTTTGATTGATATTATAACAAGAAACAGATGGGTTTACAATACTTGTGATACTTGCATCAATATTGTATGTGTGTTTAAATTGAATAGATGGTCTAAATCCAGAAGCTGTAAGAGAAGGATTTGAACTCAAAGTACCACTGCTGTTATATCTGCGTGCAGTAAGTAATGCAGTATTTGAACGATTTCCTTGTGTGCAATTAAAAGAATATCCAGGGTACGCAACACCATCAAGTCTTTCAACTAAAATTTGTAAATTATCTCCAGCAGTTCTTACAAATTGTGTTTGTAACCTTACCGTTATTATTCCATTTACAGGATTTGCATTTAACACGCTATCATAAACCAAAGTGTATGATGGTCGATTAACTAAATATGCTCCTGAAGTAAAAGATTGTGAAGCAGAAGATACATTTTTCATGTATAATTTAAAGTTGGAAATGTTTGTAGAAGAACCAACTGTACTTACAAAAAAACTAACTTCCTGAATTGCAGAACCAGCGGTCGTGAAATTATTTGTACCAATTTCATCATTGGTGTAAATAGCTTCACTTACATGATACTTGGTTGTATTAGGGGCCACACCAGCAGCACCAACTACGTAATTTGGACTACTAAGTGTACTGTCAATTTTTATAGTTTGTGCTATTGTAGTTAAGCAAAACAACAAAAAGGCTATTGGTAATAAATAACGTTTCATATTTTTTTGTTTTTGTTTATGAAATTGCAATTTAAATTAATTAATGAATTTGTCCAAAATAAAAAATTAACTTAATCAAAACTTAAAGTGGCATATTTATAAATGATCAATTAGACCGATTAGACATATGTAATGGTCCAGTGAAATTGTCCCAAACAGGTGTCATCTAGGCATTGTACTATAAAATATATAACTAAACAGTAATTATAATTGGTATTACCATTAATTTCACTAAAAAAAGATGAAGAAGATAGCTCTGATTCCGGCTAGATATGCAGCAAACCGTTTCCCTTATAAATTAATGCAAAAAATTGGCAACAAATCAGTTATCGTTCATACCTACCAAAACACCGTTGCTACCGGATTATTTGATGAAGTGGCTGTTGTTACGGATAGTGAAATTATTTTCGAAGAAATTACAAATGTTGGTGGAAAAGCCATTATGAGTAAACAAGTTCATGAAAGTGGCAGCGATAGAATTGCAGAAGCCATTTTGGACATGGAAGCCGATGTAGTCATTAATGTTCAAGGTGATGAGCCTTTTATTGATGCTTTATCTTTAAAAAAACTGATTGAAGTGTTTAATGATAAACAAGTTGGCGTAGCATCTGTAATGAAAAAATTTACAAACGAAGCTAATGTTGCTGATGTGAATTATGTAAAAGTGGTGGTTGATAAAAATAATAACGCATTATATTTTAGCCGAAGTCCAATTCCGTTTAATAGAGACAAATCATTGGATGCTGTATATTTTGAGCACATCGGTGTGTATGCTTTTCGTAAAGAAATGCTACTTCAATTTACCAAATGGGAGATGACACCTTTAGAGTCTGTTGAAAAAATAGAATGTTTAAGATACTTAGAGAACGGCGTTTCAATAAAAATGGTATTAACCGAACATACCGGTGTAAAAATCGACGTGCCCGAAGATTTGGCAAAAGCACAAGCTTATTTTGACAATATTACTTCACATCAAAATCAATAAAAACCTTGTCTGTAGTAGGATGCGATTGACAAGTTAAGATAAATCCTTGTTCCAATTCTTCTTGTTCCAATGCATAATTTACATCCATGCGCACATTGCCTTGCATCAATTTTGCCCTGCATGTGCAGCAAACACCTCCTTTGCATGCAAATGGTAAATCGGCTCCTTGTTGCAATGCAGCATCTAAAATATTTTGACCATTATATGCCAATTGAAAATCAAAAGTTCTTCCATCTAACTTTATGGAAACATCACTTTTAGGACCCAAATTTTCTAAATTAACATCATTAGTAATTTTTTTATTTTCTTGCAGTACAGGTGTGCCAAAAAGCTCAAAATGAATTTGATTTTTTTGCATTCCAGCAATTTGTAAATAATCTGTTGCCGAAAAAATCATTGCTTCAGGACCGCATAAATATGCCGCTGAAAATGCATTATAGTCTACAAGCTTTTGTAGTCCATTTAATTTATCCGCATCAATTCTACCATAAAATATTTCTGCATCCATTTTTTCTCGGCTCAAAATATTTATTAATGTAAGCCTTTCAATGTATTTATTTTTAAGGTTTTCCAGTTCTTCAAAAAATGCAATTGAACTTCTATTTTTATTGCCATAAATTAAGGTGAATGTGCTGTTTGGCTGCGTAGATAAAGTATCTTTTATAATTGAAATAATTGGCGTAATTCCACTACCTGCTGCAATGCCTAAATATTGTGGTTTATTTTCATTGTACTTCGATGTGAAATTTCCTGTTGGTGGCATGATGTCTAAAATATCATTCACTTTCAAAAAATCATTTGCAAATGTTGAGAAAGTGCCGCCATTTATTTTTTTAATCGCAATTTTTAATTTTTTTTCAAATGGTGCCGAGCAAATTGAATAAGATCTTCTCACTTCCTCGCCATTTATTTCTTTTTTTATAGTGATGTTTTGACCTGATTTAAATTGAAATGTAGATACCAAATCAATGGGCAAATCAAATTCAATTGAAATACAATCTGAAGTTTCTCTAGTAATTTCTTTGATGCGAAGCGCGTAAAATTGATGTGCCATTTTTATTTTATTAAGCCGGTTAACAATTGAGTTACCATTGTTTTTTCCAATTCCTCTATGTCGATATTTTTTTTATGTTGTTGCCAAAATTCCAACCCTCTAACTGCTGACAATATCGTAAACGTTAAAACCTCTGGATTTAATTTTTTTATTGACTTTTCCGATATTCCAAGTTTTATCATTTCAATCAGCTTACTTTCATAGAGTTTTCGCTGATTTAAAAAGTTTTTTAAAAACGGCTCTTGCAAATGCTTCCATTCATGATTGGCCACATAAACCATATCATAATCTTCAAGCATTTTATGAATATGAAACCGAATTATTTTTTCTAATTTGCTTGTAACACCAATTTCAAATTGCTCCAATTCATTGATTTGATTGATGAAATCATTGGCTACTTTAAAGCAAATAATTTGCAACAATTCACTTTTAGAACCAATGTGGTTATATAAGCTAGATGCTTCAACACCAATATCAACTGCCAATTCACGCATTGATGTTGCTGAAAAACCTTTCTTTCTAAAAAGTTTTGCTGCATTTTTAGAAATAGATTCCTTCTTTGACTCGTTGTGTACAGGAATAATTTTGGACATCCTACGCTTTTTACAAAACTAACGCTTATTCGTTTTTAATTGGGTCTATTTTTCTAGTAAAAATAAATTCCGAAAAATAATATTGAAATAATTATGAATTTCATTTTTTAGTTTCTACTTTAGCCACCGAATTTTTAAGCAACTAATCCGCAGTATCTTATCCAAAGCTTCCCCCCAATAAAAAAATATTATTTAACTAGATTGCTGTGATTTACGGCCATCAATTTTACATACTTACGTGCTCATTTATGCACGAACTTTTTCTTGTGGTTTCAGAGGTAAGCAAGGCCGGTGATTTCTATCACTGGCCATTTTTTATATTAAGCCTCGATTTATAAATTCTACTAAAGATTTTCCTGCTTTCATAATGGCTAAGATGTTCTTTTTTACATCCTTTGATAGTAATAAGTCATCGCTAATATTTTTTTGAACAATAAAGCTTTTTAGTTTTAAAAATTCTATGGCTTCATTGTCTTCTTCGTATCCTTTTGGTGGTCTTATCAATTTGTCTGATTCTGCCAAGCCGTTTTCAAATTGCTTTTTAAATTCCGTTTTCTTCATCAAAGACTTTAGTTCGCCTATATTGTAGTCAATTTCTTGTCTTATTTTTTTTAATTCTTCGTTTTCTGGCATCCAAATTCCACAGGCAATAAAACATTTGTTAGGTTCGAGATGAAAATAGTATCCCGCACCAATACCTTTTTTTCCATTTTGATTAAAATAAGCAGACATGTTGTTTTTATACGGATTTTTATTTTTGCTAAATCTAACGTCCCTGTTTATACGAAACGTACAATCTTTTGCTATCAACATATCTAAACTCGGGTCAATCAATTTTAAACTTGAGAGTAACTCATCCACGAAATTTTCAAAAGATAATTTGGCATCGAGGTATTCATTTCGATGTTCGTCCATCCAGACTTTATTGTTGTTTTTTTCTAGTTTTTGGAGGAATTGAAGGATTTGCGGTAGCGTCATTTTGAAAAGAGGTTTGTGAGGTTTGTAGGGGTTGAAAATCTTCAACCCTTACGTTGAAGTTTGAGAGGTTTGAGAGGTTGAAAATCTTCAACCCTTACAAGATGTTTGAGAGGTTTATGAAGTTTATGAGGTTTCAAACATTTTGAAATTCTCTCTAGTTTCTCGCAAGGAAAAAAAGATTTTTTACACAAAATTTTGATAATGTACACCCACCGTTAAAACGGTGAGCTAGCAAATTCAATAATGTTGACAAATTCAATAATTTTATATGCTTACAGCTTCCCCCTTGGGGGATTGAGGGGGCTTTACTTCACCTTCCCCCAATTTTCACCACTTTTAATACGATAAAGCGTCATTTCGCTAACGCCATATTTCTCTGCCAATTGTTTGTAGGTTAATTTTCTTTTAGGATTGGCAATGGTTTCTTTTATTTTTAAAACCTGAACGGCACTTAATTTTAAACCTACCGTTCTACTTGCCTGTATTTTTTTATACGCTATTTTTGAAGGACTTTTTTGTTGATGTTCATTCAGTTCTTCCTGAGAAACCCATTGTAAGTTTTTTGCTGAATTGTCTTCTTTTTTATGGTTGATGTGAATTACAAATTTTGTTTTTGGTGATTTTTTTTTGCAAAATAATTTTGCGATTTCTCTGTGAAAATAAATAGTACCATTTCCATCTTCTACATGTAAGTTTAATGTTCTGTAGCCAGATGTTAAAGACCCATTCAATAAATTACCATCTTCCTCAAGTTTTAAAACATAACTGGCGGCTCTACCTAAATTTGAAACTGCGTATTTCTTTTTTAGATTTTTGTAACCTTCAAATTGCATTTGCTTCCAAATTTCTCCAGATTTTTGTTTAATCATTGTAGTTGGTTTTAAAGTTAGTGTTGGTGTATTTTATAAGAAATCGTCGAGTTATAAATATAACAAATAAATCTTTGTTTACTTCAACAGATTCAAAAAATCTTCTTCTGTTAATATTTTTATACTCGGAATTTTTTTTGCTTTTTCCAATTTACTACCTGCATCTTCGCCACAAATCAAATAATTTAATTTACTGCTTACGCCACTTAAAATTTTCCCACCAAGGCTTTCCAGCTGTGATTCAGCTTCACTTCTTTTCAGTTTTGATAAGGTTCCGGTAAATAAAAAGGTTTGGTCTGATAAGTTACCAGTCACTTGTTCTCTAACTTCTGCCTCAATTTTTATACCTAAATCTTGCAATTTTTTCAGCATTAAAATATTGTCCTCATTTTTAAAAAATTCAAAAATGCTACCTGCTACTTTTACCCCTACATCATCCAACTGCTGAAGTTGTTCGAGGCTCATTTGTTCAAGATCAAAAATGTTTTTTATTTTTTGGGCAAGTGCTTTTGCAGTTGTTTCGCCTACATACCTTATGCCTAAAGCGTAAATCAAACGATGCAAAGGTTGTTGTTTGCTTTGTTCAATGGCTTCTTGTAAATTGATTATGGATTTTTGTCCAAAGCCTTCAATATTTTTCAAGCTCAATAAATCCAATTCATAAATATCTGGTATGTTTTTTAGCAGCCCTAATTCCACAAATTTGCGAACGTTAGCATCGCCAAAACTTTTAATATCCATAGCGTCTTTACTCACAAAATGAATGATGCGTTCCAACACTTGAGCGC
Organism: Chitinophagaceae bacterium; assembly: GCA_009885535.1. Taxonomy (GTDB): domain Bacteria; phylum Bacteroidota; class Bacteroidia; order Chitinophagales; family Chitinophagaceae; genus Ferruginibacter. The sequence continues at coordinate 32,141 of VFKL01000049.1, forward strand.
TACAATTGATGTTGATGCATCTCCAAACGGCCTCTCCTACTGGCTTAAACAAATCATCATTACAAGCAGGGCAATTTTTAGGAAAAACAATTTCTGTTTCGCTACCATCTCTTAAATCGGGCAATGATTTTACAATTTGTGGAATTACATCACCGCTGCGTTCAATCAAAATATTATCTCCAATTCGTAAATCTTTTTCTTTGATATAATCTTCATTATGAATTGAAATGCTACTAACGGTAACACCACCTACCTGAACGGGCTTTATTTTAGCCACTGGTGTAACAGCGCCAGTTCGACCAACTTGATATTCAACAGCCATTAATTTACTGGTTGCCTGACGCGCCTTAAATTTAAATGCAATCGCCCATCTTGGATGATGAGATGTCATACCTAAATTTTCTTGTAAATCGAGATTATTCACTTTAATCACCATGCCGTCAATTTCATAAGGCAAGGAATCTCGCTTTTTTTCAAATTCATTAATCTCTTGTATAACGGCATTAATTCCACGAACTACTTTCATTTCTTTTTTTGGACTTCTAAAACCCAGATTCCACAATAGTTCCAACATATTGGAATGCGTATGAACATCAACCGACTTATTTTCATCCGCTTTTGAAATATAACTCACATGGTATAAAAAACCTTCTAAATTTCTTTTGCTTACAATGGTTGAATCTTTTATTCTTAAAGAACCAGCAGCTGCATTACGTGGATTTGCCAATGGTGGAAGACCTTCCTCCATTAGATGTTCGTTGTATATTTTGAAATTGTTTTTATTGATTAAAATCTCGCCTCTGATTTCAATTTGTTGAATGTTGTGTTGGCTAAATTCAGCCGATAATGGAATTGATTTTATCTGATGAATATTTTGGGTAATGTTGTCACCTATTTCGCCATCACCTCTTGTAACACCGCGCACCAAAAAATCATTTTCATACACCAATGAAATACTTGCGCCATCAAATTTTGGCTCAATGGAATATTCGATTTCACCTAGACCTGAAAGTTCTTTTGCTTTCCTATCCCAATCCAATAAATCCGCATCGTCATAAGAATTTTCGAGCGACAACATCGGAACCAAATGATTCGTTTTGGGAAAGTCTTTAATCAAACCTACACCTACACGTTGAGTTGGCGAATCTTTGGTGATGCTTTGCGGATTTGACTTTTCAAATTTCACCAGTAAATCATACAAAGTGTCGTACTCATAATCACTAATCAACGGATCATTTTCTACATAATATCTATTCTCATGAAATCGTAGGATATTTCGTAATGATTCAATGTTATTGGTATCAATATTTTCTCTCGTAAATTTTAAAAACGATTCGCTTTTGTCTTGTAACGCCTTAATTTGTTCTTTGCTGTACATAAATTATAAATTCAATCAAAGTTAAAAAAAAGCAACCCTTAAAATATAGTATTTTTGAAAAAATTAAACATATGCTTTCTATTCAAAAACTAATCCCCATTTGCTTTATTTTATTTCTATTTTCTTGTAGCAATAAAACGACTGTTTCGCTGATTGTACACAATGCCAAAATTTACACCGTAGATAGTGGTTTTAATGTTGTTGAAGCCATGGCAATTAAAGATGGTAAAATTGTAGCAACCGGAACCAATGAAAATATCTTAAACACATACGAATCAGATAGTACAATAGATGCGCATAACAAATTTATTTTTCCAGGGTTTATAGATGCGCATTGTCATTTTACTGGATATGCAACCGATCAATGGAAATGTGATTTAACGGGCACGAATTCATTTGAAGAGATCGTAGATCAAATAATCAATTACAGCAAATCCGCCCCGATGGAATGGATTTATGGAAGGGGTTGGGACCAAAATGATTGGACGATTAAATCGTTCCCCAATAAAAAAATGTTAGACAGTTTGTTTCCCAATAGACCTGTTTTTTTAAAGCGCGTAGATGGTCATGCGGCTTTAGCCAATCAGAAAGCACTTGAATTGTCTGGTATAAATGATCGTACAATTATTAATGGTGGAAGCATAGAAATAAAAGAGGGAAAACTAACCGGCATTTTAATTGATAATGCCATGGATTTGGTAGAAAAAAACATTCCATCAATTACAGATGATTTGGCGAAAAAATATTTCAATGAAATGCAGCACATGTGCTTTGAGCAAGGATTAACAGGCGTTCACGATTGTGGTGTAAGTGAGCATACGATTGAATTGATAGAGCAGGCTCAGAAATCAGGTGATTTGAAAATGAAAATTTTTGCATTATTATCCGACAGTGCAAATTATTATGACAAGTGGATCAAAAAAGGTCCTTACAAAACAAATGGTTTGCATGTAGGTGGATTTAAATTATATGCTGATGGTGCGCTTGGATCTCGCGGCGCTTGTTTGCTTAGTGAATATAATGACAAAAAAAACTGGAACGGCTTTTTATTAAGCGATGCTATACATTTTAAAAACATTGCTGAAAAGTTGGTAAATACTGATTTTCAAATGTGTACACATGCAATCGGCGATAGTGGCAACAGAACAATTTTAAAAATTTATAGTGATGTATTGAAAGAAAAAAACGATAAGCGTTGGCGAATTGAACATGCGCAAGTGGTTAACCCATCCGACTTTCATTATTTCAGAGCATTTAGCATAATTCCATCGGTACAACCAACACATGCCACAAGCGATATGTATTGGGCAAAAGATAGAATTGGTGTTGAAAGAATAAAAGGAGCGTATGCTTATCAAACACTTCTTAAAGAAAATGGATGGTTGCCTTTGGGAACAGATTTTCCGGTGGAATATATTAGTCCTTTTAAAACATTTTTAGCGGCTGTTTTTAGAATGGATGATAAAGGTTTTCCAAATGATGGATTTCAAATAGAACAAGGATTAACCAGAGAGCAAGCCATTAGAGGCATGACCATTTGGGCAGCAAAAGCAGCATTTGAGGAAACCGAAAAAGGAAGTTTGGAATCGGGTAAAGCTGCTGATTTTATTATACTGGATACCGATTTAATGGGCTGTAAAAGAGAAGCCGTTTTAAAAACAAAAGTAGTTTCTACATTTATTGATGGGGTTAAGGTTTATTGAGAAAAAAATGTATACTTCATAAAGTAATAACCAATCATTACATTTGCGGCCATTATCAACATCAGCCTTCATGTTAATATGAAACAACACATTTTTGTAAACAATACTAATTTTAAAACTATAAAAAATGAAACTAGAGGAAACTTTAAAATTACGTAGCGAAAACAAATGCGAATTGTGCAAAGCTGAAACCACCACCACATTATACGAAGTACCATTTGCAAAATATAAAGATGAGCAAGGATGTGCTATGATATGTGCTACATGTAGTGCTCAAATTGAGAAGAAGGAAATGCTTAACTACCAACATTGGAATTGTTTAACCGAGGCTATGTGGAGCGAGGTGCCAGCAATTCAAGTAATTTCTTGGCGTATGCTAAATCGTCTTCGCGATGAAAGTTGGGCTGCAGAAAATTTAGACATGATGTTTTTAGATGACGATACATTAGCTTGGGCAAAAGCTACCGGCGACCATGAAAACAGCAGTGTAGTGGATTTGCACAGAGATGCAAACGGACAACAACTTCAAGATGGTGACACTGTAGTTCTTACGAAATCTTTAGACGTAAAAGGTTCTACGTTAAATGCTAAAATGGGAACAGTAGTAAAAAATATAAAAATCGTTTCAGACAACACAGAACAAATAGAAGGAAAAGTGGAAGGTCAATTGATTGTTATTCTTACAAAATATGTGCGGAAGCAGGGGTAGGTGGAGAGGTTTGTGAGGTTGATGAAGTTTGTGAGGTCTCAGAGGTTCAAAAGGTTCAATATGTTCAATGAGTTCAAAAGGTTGGAAGCATTTTCCATAAAGACACTGCTTCTTGTCAAAATAGTTTTTGTACGCTATTGGCGCCGGTTTCCTAACCGGTGTCTACAAGAGGTTTCAGTTTGAGGCTGAGGTTCCATTTTACAATTTGTTCAATGGGTTCAAAAGGTTAGAATTAATTTTCGTTTGTACATCTTGAATTTTACGATGTTGCGCTCCCTTCACCTTTCGGGGAAAGGGCTGGGGATGGAGGTTTTCAAAAAGTCAGAGTGAAAAAGAGAGTGAGAATGTAGAATGAGTCCTGACTTTTTTTTCTTCATTCACGTTCTGTTTCTCGCTCTAAAATAAATTTGGTGCCTTCGTATCAAAAAACCTTTGCGCCTTTGCTCCCTTGCGTGCTTTGCGCGAAACAAAAAACCTCACTTCCCCTTCCTACTCATCCTACACTTATCACTACAATATTTTACCTCATCCCAAACCTTCTCCCATTTTTTACGCCAAGTAAATGGTCTGTTGCAAACCACACAAATTTTCTCGGGTAAATGTTGCTTTTTTATTGCCTTGCTCAAATTGAAATAATTTTTTTGTCGCTTAAAATGTTTAATGTCAATTCGTTTCCGTCATTTAAATTTTTATATGCCACTACATCGCACAAAAAACAAACATGATCGCCGCCATCAATTTCATTTATTATTTTCATTTCCATGACAGCTAATGCTTCTTTTAAAATACTAAACCCATTCCATTCTGATAACAAATTACGTTTGTTCAACCTTTCTATTTTATTGATTTTGTTACCCGATTGCTTGCCCAATAAACGCACTAAAGCATATTGATTATCTGATAAAATCTGCAACACAAACTGTCCGTCTGAACGGACATTTTCCAAGGTTTTGGTGTTTTTATAGACTGCGCAAATAAATCGTTTGGGCTTCATGCTTACGGCAGATGCATAGGTAATGATGTTCATGTTATCGTATTCATTTCCTTTACTACTTATACTATACACCGGCAAATCGACTCTATTCCAGGGCTTTTTTTTAATTTGAGTTGACACGATTTTGTTTTTATGGATTTTTAAAAACATTAAACAATTGGAAAATCAATTTGTTTCAAAAAAATTCAAATGATATTGAAACATCAACATGATAATGTTTTCTTTCGCTCCTAACGGTGTCATAAATATTTCGCTCCTCTGGGGCTATCACTATGTCGCTCCTCTGGAGCTTATTAATTTGGTATTTGTTTCGTTTTATTGATATTTTGCTCCTACGGAGCTGGTTGATAATTTATTAGATTAAGTAATTTTCAAATTTTACAGCATGTTTAAATAAAATGAGAATTATTTTTCTAACCATACACCAAACCCCGTAGGGGTGAAATAATTATAAAAAAATAATGACTATCCGCTATTCGGTGCATTGGGCATACCATGAATATGAAATAGCAACGTTTAAGAAGTTATGAAATAGCCTTTTACCATGTTTTCTTCTATTGAATTTATAA
>VFKL01000194.1 GCA_009885535.1 Chitinophagaceae bacterium
CGTTAAGCATAACCATAAACGATGGATTGCCTTTGATGCCACAAATTCAAACATTGGATTGTGCAAATGCAATCATTTCTACTCAAGCTTTTATTAATACAGCATATACAGGCACTGCAACTATTGCATATACAGGAGGTAACGGTGCTGCGTATCCGTTTGCGGGTCCAATTGTAGCATCAACCGGAGTAACAGGATTAACTGCTTCAATACAGCCAGGAACTTTGGCAACAGGAAATGGAAATTTAGTGTTAGCAATAACAGGAACGCCAACATCAACAGGAACGGCCAATTTTGCGATAGACTTTGGTGGAGTAGCATGTACATTTAGCATAAACATAATTGAAGTATTGCCAACCATGCCACAAATTCAAACATTGGATTGTGCAAATGCAATCATTTCTCCTCAAGCTTTTATAAATACAGTATTTACAGGTACAGGTACGATTGCATATACAGGAGGTAACGGTGCCGCGTATCCGTTTGCAGGTCCAATCGTAGCATCAACGGGTGTAACTGGATTGTCGGCTTCAATACAGCCTGAAACTTTGACAACAGGAATTGGAAATTTAGTGTTAGCAATAACAGGAACGCCAACAGCAACGGGCACTGCAAGCTTTGCGATAGACTTTGGTGGAGTAGCATGTGTGTTTAATGTAAACGTAGTTTCGGTTGGTAACGCGGTTCCATTTGATTATAAAATAAGACCTAATCCAATCATCAATAATAATTTGCATATTGAATTAAATGCTACAAATCAGGAAGCTTCAAACATTTGGATTTACGACGAAACAGGTAGAAAATTAATTTCAAAATCTACTTCAGATTTAACTGGAAGTATCATAGACATCAATGTTGGTCCATTATCAAACGGAACATACATTATTAAAGTGATGGACAAATTGAGCCAAGTAATAATTACTAAAAGATTTATAAAAAGGTAATTATTGTTTGTTGTTTGGTGTTTTTGTTTGGTGTTGGGGGTATATTCTACTTTGCGTTCTTTGCTCTCTAGAATGTTTGTTGTTTGTTGTTTAATGTTTGTTGTTGGAAGTATTTTCTCTTTGCGTCCTTTGCTCCTTTGCGAGCTTTGCGCGAAACCAACTTCCCCCTTGGGGGATCGAAGGGGCATTGCGTGAAACAATATTCTTCTTTCAAATTTAATTGTGAAAATAATACCGGATTAAATAACTCAATTACGAAAAAAATAATTCAACTTTACGAAGTATTATTTTATTTGACTTTACATTAAGCATTCCTATATGACATCCCAACCCAAAATTTCGGTTTTAATGGCTGTTTACAACACTGATTTCTCTTATATCAAACGAGCCATTGATTCTGTTCTAAACCAAGATTTTCAAGATTTTGAACTCATTATTATCGATGATGGAAGCAAAGAGAATAACCGAGAATCACTGTTAGCGTGTGTAGAAGAAAATGAAGATAAAATAATTTATATCAGACATAGCAATCGTGGACAATCTGAATCTATCAATCGAGGTGTACTAAATAGCGTCGGAGAATACATCACCATTCTAGATAGCGACGATGAATATAAACCCAATCATTTATCTGCCTGCCTCTCTGCGATTGATAATCATGATTTAATTTGTTCTAACTCTTCTACTATAGTTGATGACGTAATGGATTATTATGTACCCGACAAGAATGATTTAACGAAACTCATCCACTTGGATAACAGTGTTTTATTTGGTACACTATTTGGTCGTAAAAAAGTTTTTTCAAGCATCAACTTCAAAACTGGTTTCGCTGCGGATGCTGATTTTTTTGAAAAAGCAAAATTGAATTTTCGGGTAAAAAAAGCAGATCTAAGAACCTATATTTATTATAGAAATATTCCTACCAGTATTTGTTCTTTAATGAAAAATCAAAATTTCTCAACACAAGCAACGCATGATTGATTTTGAAGTGAAACCAATTTCTACAGATACAAACATTATAATGGCTTGTCACATCACAGGTGTATATGATGTAAACAGAAACATGACGTTAGACGGTGACAATTATGCGCTAGTAAAAAATTGGGCAGAATCAGTTGCGGATTTAAAACTTCGTGGCATTATTTTCCATAATAACTTCTCAGAAGTAACCTGCGAAACATTTCAGAACGATTATGTTTCCTTTGTAAAAATTGAGTACAATCCTCAATTCAATCCTAATGTATATAGATATTTCGTGTATGAACATTTTTTACGACAAAACTTAAAACACGTTCAAAATATTTTCGTAACAGATATCTCAGACGTAGTTGTTTTAAAAAATCCATTTGAAGAAAAATTTTTCAAGGAAAATCCAACATCGATTTTTTGCGGAGATGAGCCCAAGAAATTGCAAGATGAATGGATGCAAGCCCATTCCGCCAATTTGAGGGAGAAGATAGCAGACTATGCAGCTTATGAACAAAAATTTGCAAACGAAACCTTATTGAATTGTGGTATAATAGGAGGTAAGGTTTCTTTAATGCATGCTTTTATAAAAGAGTTATGCAGCATACATCAACAATTTAATGACGATAATAAAACAGAATTCACCGGAGATATGGGTGCGTTTAATTATTTAGTGAGAACAAAATACAACAACGCATTGAAACATGGAGCACCAATAAATACCCTGTTTAAAATGTACGAAAGCGAAAGGACAGATTGTTGGTTTAGCCATAAATGATTTAACTTTTTTATCCTTCTTATCTAAAAAGAAATTAGAAAATAGAAATTGTTTTTTTGAAAAAGTAAAATATAGTTTTATTTGCAAATATTTTATTTTTTAAAACCCGGATTTAAAATCTGGGTCAAAATTTGTTGGTAACATTTTTTCCTCACAGTAATTACTGGCAAAGGCTCGGGGTTATAATAATTATACCAGCGTTATTGGGTTGTGCCAGAAAACCCGGTACCAAAATTATCTGTGATGATGTAATCCTTGCCTTTACGCTGCTATTTAGGATGTAGTTTGGACCAGCAGTTATTGAACTGACGGCAGCTTCTTTTACAAATCCGGAACTGATTGTAGCATTTGAAACGGTTTTTGTATTAGGTGCAAGTAAGGCAGTAAGGGAAGCATTGTTGTCAATGGCATCCTGCATCCTTGTATATTGATTTGTTGTAAAAGTTGTTCTGTTGCAGTCGTAATTAGGCCAATAACTCATATAGTTGGTCATTTGCGGATTGTAGGATTGATTATTGGCATCTTTGCAGGCAGGCGCAGTATAAGGGAATGAGCATCCGCTTATTGTAGTACCGCATCTTTGATACGGGTCTGCCGGTGTATCTTGAACAAAATCGCCGCAGGTAGTGCCATTTGATCCGTCGGCAAGTTCATCACAGCCCAAATTATTTGCATCGTGACCGGTTCCTTTAAAAGTGTGATCAAGACCGAGTGCATGCCCCATTTCATGAATGAATGTTCGCCTTGTGCCGAAACCTGCTTTTTTGGTAATCATGTACGTTGCAACAACGCCAGGCGACCAGCCAAAAACACCTGATAGGCTGTCGGGTTCATCATATACATTGTTTACAACAAAAACGGTGAATGCATCAGATACTATCTCTGATGAATAGTTTTGGGGAAAAATTGGGTTGTTATATGTTGTACTGTTCCTAAGTTCAACTCCAACAACCGTGAAACAGATGTTGCCAATATTATATACACTGTCGGCTACCCTGATTTCTTCCAGCACTTCGGCTTCGGTCATAGCCTGGTTGGCACCATTGTTATCTCTATAGATTACTACAAACATTTTAATCACTTTCTGGCCTGGCAGTCTATTATATTCGTGTGAAGGAATATCCTTTAGGAAATCATGCGATGAGGAAGGGGTGCCACATTCTCTTAGGTATTGTGCTCTTGTCTTTGAAAACAGTAGTAAAGAACAAATTAAAAAAAATATGCTTCTTTTTTTCATGTGTTGATATTTTTAAAATGTATATTAACTATAGTACTTTTTTTCTTACCGAGTCTGATTTTCAAAAAGACATAATTGTTACTAATTTTTGGTTTAAATGTAACTAAAATACGCTTATTGAAAAGAGTTCAGGGGTAGATAACACTAATTACCCAATTTTTTTTCAGATGATTCTTTATGGGGCATTTCTTCTACTCCACTGAATGTTTAAAATATTATCTACATTGTAGATAAAAAGGGTACGCTTATTTTAATGTTTAAAGTTCTCAATATTGTGCAAACAAACAGTCAATATTGATATTGGCTGTAAACTTACTTCCTTCCAAAGCTTTAAATCCTGGATTTATGATCACCCGATCCGCACTTGTAAATGTAACCTGATTTCCGGTTGGCAGAATATATACCGTACAATTTGGTGAAAGCGAAATAAAACCTGGCTTAGTCAAATTAAGTGGGTAAAATCCATAACTAAAATCACAATATGTATTTCCTGCAGGAGTAGAAGTAGAAGGTCCTATGCCTACCGCATACCAGGCCTTTCCTGTTTGAATAGCTTCTTGCGAACATTCGCCATATAGATTGGTAGCTGCAGCTACCCATGCATTTCTGCTATCTAAATAACCCGAAGAAGATATCAAGTATAAAAGAGCATTATAGGCTATCCTCCCGGCTTTATCAATACCGATTCCTTGAACACTCCATTGATATGAATTAAATGGCGTTTGCGAGGGGATGGTAGAAGAACTATCATCTGTCCAGCCGTTACCTCCCATACTCAGCAAATAAAACATCCTGTTTTGTACCCCACTGTTCGTATGAACTCCACAATTGTCATTATCAACAGGGTCAGAGGGGCTCGACGGGGGGCCCGTCGGGCTACAACTACTTGTAGCATTTGACCAATTTTTTAGACCAAGATATCTGTCCGGCTGTCTATATAGTCCGGGTGCAATGCAACTTCTGATAGGGGCATTTACTAATGAATTTCCAATTAATACCATTCTGTTCCATCCTAATAACCAGTTATTGGAACCTAAAACTTTATTTTCTACAAACTCAGCCATCACGTCTGAGAAAGATTCATTCAAGGCACCTGGTTCTCTGTTATAAACCAGTTGGGCACTGTATTGTGTTACACCATGGGTAAATTCATGGGCCATAATATCAAGGGCGCCATAATCATCTGTTATTGCAGAAGTACTTCCGCAGCCTATATTTATTTCATCATCTCCAAATTGATCATATCGATAACTGGCATTATCCCGATCATTTCCAGGCCAAACATAATCAAAATATATATCTATGTTTTGGTCGTCGTTATCGTGGCCATTTCTTTCAAAAGAGTTTTTATAAACATCTCTGGTTTGACGTATACTCCATAAAGAAGTAGCAGCACTTCTTTGTCTTTGAGATGTCCACGTATTATTGCTGCTATTAAATATATCGTTAGAATTAGCAGCATCAAATACTTTGTAGGTTGATGGTGTACATTCTTCAAACAGCTCTACAAATGATTTAGGAATAGCTTTTACTGCTGTCTTTTCTTTACCTGAATATTTTACAAGTGTACAATCAAAGTTTTCTGTAATAATATCTTGCTCTATTTGTAAAGCAGTCTTTTTTGCTTGTAAGAGATTTAGTTGATTCCAGATTGAGAGGTTTAAAGAATATCTTTTTTGTTGATGTCTCCACCTTAACCTGATTCTGCTCTTGTATTCAGTAATTGAAACTGAACCTTTTGGAAATTTGTGACCCATTTGTGACCCAAATTGAGAGTTATAGGGTCACCCTTAAGTATCTCATAAAATGCTGTAAAAAATAAAACCCTTACTGAATGAGGGTTTTGTAGTAGTTATTTTGTGGAGAATACCGGATTCGAACCGGTGACCTATTACATGCCATGCAAGCGCTCTACCAACTGAGCTAATTCCCCATTTTTAAAATCACAATTTTAAAAGCGAAAACAAAAGTAAATCTTTGTGCCGTCCTTTTCAAAAGAAATGTCAATTATAAATGCCTTAACCTCTTGAACCTTTTTTTGTTTCACGCAAAGCTCGCAAAGAAGCAAAGATCACAAAATGAAAAACGCTTTCAGCCTCTTGATTTTTTTCAACATATTCCTGATCTTTAAACCCAGATTTTTCAG
>VFKL01000207.1 GCA_009885535.1 Chitinophagaceae bacterium
AGAATAAAAAGGGTTTTTGAAGATGCCATAGGACCAGATCTTGCAAAGCATTATTATATCAAAGGTGAATCAGGACAAAAAAAGAAAATTGACCTCGACCCAACTTATTTTAAAATCATTAACAATTAGTTGAAGTAATATTAATTAATATCGTGAAGTGATTTTTAAAATAAATTGTTCATTTTTAAAACCCTGAGATATGAAACATAAACACTTTATAATTCTTAGCATTTTCTTGTTTGCGAGTATTCTTTCAATTTTTGCTTTTCAAAATAATTTTAAAGAATATAGTTGTAACCAGTCATCAAAATTTAATTTAAATAAGCCGGAGAATTTAAATCCCAACATCAAAAATGGCATTTATAAAGCTGCGATGGATTTTGCAAATACAACTACTTGGGTTTACGATCCAAACTATTACAAAATAACATATCCCAATGGTGATGTGCCTTCTGGAGGTGCTTGTACTGATCTTGTAATACGAGTGCTTAGAAAAAATAATATGGATTTGCAACAACTGATTCATGAAGATATGGTTTCAAATTTTTCAGCATATCCCAAAAACTGGGGATTAAATAAACCCGACGCAAATATTGATCACCGAAGAGTACCCAATATCATGACCTATTTTAAAAGACAACATTATGATATTGCCATAACAACTAACGGTAAAGATTACTTGCCGGGTGATATTGTATGCTGGAATTTATCTTCAGGCAAAACACATATTGGAATTGTATTAGAAAATCAAGATGTATTTCATAACATTGGACCAACATCAAAAATAGAAAGCGGATTCCTATTTTCTTGTAAAATTATTGGGCATTATAGAATACAATTATAAAAAATAATGAAGCTTTTGTTTAAAATAATATTGGGGGTAGTTGTTGTTTTAACATTGTATTTTTTGTTGAAACCAAAACCAATTGTAAAAATTACAAAAGATAAAAACTACACGGATTATACAGTTTACACAACCCAAGCAATTAAATATTGCGAAAAAAATAATTTAAACGACAAGTATTTTTTTTTAGTTGATTTATCTATTCATTCTGGTAAAAAAAGATTTTATGTTTGCGATTTTTTAAAACAAAAGATAACAGAAAGATACATGGTTAGTCATGGTTGTGGCTCTATATTTTGGAGTAGAGATTGTTCGAAAGAAAATGCCGAAATTAGTAATGAAGTAGATAGTCATTGTTCTTCGATTGGGAAATATATCATTGGAAAAAAAGGGGTAAGCCGTTGGGGTATAAAAGTAAATTATCAACTTTATGGAATGGACAAAACCAATAGTAATGCTTCCAAAAGGTCGATAGTGTTACATTCCTGGAATGCCGTAAAAGATGATGAAGTTTATCCTGATGGCGTTGCTGAAGGCTGGGGTTGTCCAGCAGTATCAAATAATTCGATGAAGGAAATCATCAAAAAAATTGATGCCTCACCAAAAAGAACAATGCTTTGGATAATAAAATAAATAACATGAAGGAACAAAAAGAAATAGATCCATTTTTATGTGAGCGATGTCAACCCTTTGGATATTGTTTGGAAAGTGCAAGCAGAAAAAATAATCACCTATTATCTGTAGATGAAATCGATAAGCAAATAAAATTAGAAACCATAGGATTAACTGATCGTGAAATTGCACAATGGGTTCCATTAAGAACAACGATAAAAGATGCCAATACGAAATTTGGGGAAAAACTACAACAAGCGCATGAGTTGTTTCATCAAGATGAATTTGAACAAGCCAATTATATGTATCAAGATATGTTGGAAACAAGAAATGATTGTGATGAAGTCGTTATTGGCTTATCTGCATCTTTTTATTTTTTGAAAAAATATGAAGAAGCGTGTTCTACAATTTTGAAATTACGTAATAGTGTTAATCTTCATTACCCCAATCGGTTTTCCATTCAATGCGAAAAGAAATTAAATGATGAGAAAAAAGAAATGATTAATATTGGAGAAGAAATCGAATTCAATAATTTGTATAAAATAAAACCAGTTATTTAAATTAATTCCTACCCTATATGTCAAGCAATTTTACGCCTCTTTTTATTATTTGGTTGGTCATTTATTTATTGACAGAATACGACAAAAAAAACTTCGTAGCTAAACCTAAGATTCATGTCCCTTTTAGGCGCGATCCTCAAATTGAAGATGCTCCATTTAAAGGCGGTGTGCCAGTAAAAAAAATTTACTTTTTTTCAAACAACAGATTATTAAACGAACCCCATATTTTTTATTATTTCAACATGCTTAGATTACAAGATTGTAAGGAAATAACGGATGAATCTATTGACAATGCTGCTTTTAAAAGATATGCGCTAATCAACAAAGTAGCTTATAATAAAAATTGGCCTATTGCTAGCAGAGATGTACATGCAGCGAAAGCTTATTTATTGGATAGATGGACTTACATGACATTTTTGAATTAAACAGAATTGGAAAAAATATTTTAATGCCTTAAAAAAAGGGTTAAGCCGAGAAGCCTAACCCTTTTTAGTTTGAAAAATACAATCCCTTATTTTTTATACTTCTTTTTTTTAATTGCATACATTTCTCCATAATACTTGTGTAACTCAGCGCTATTTCCATATAACACTTTACCGTTTTGAGATAGATTCAAAAAATAAATACGGGTTCCATTTGTGTAATCTGCTTTTGTTGCTTCATAACAAACTTCTAAAACCAATACGTTGTTATCGTTCATCATGCTTACATTTAGTGCCTGTGTTTTAATTCTCTTGGGGTTGGTTTCATTTGGATCATTTATAACAAACCAATGGATATAACTGGTATCTGATTTAATATATAAATCGAAATTGTATAAAATATTATCATATTTCCATTCTCCTGAATACTTTCCGTAGTATTTTTTATCAAGCATTTTGTTTCCTTTCG
>VFKL01000095.1 GCA_009885535.1 Chitinophagaceae bacterium
GAACTTGGTGTTGAAAAACTATTGGGCATTACCAAAGAAGATATTGGCAAGAAAATTTCTGTTGAAGATTACAACAAAAAATGCCGCGAAGTGGTGATGCAGTTCAAAGACAAATGGGACGACATCACCCAAAAAATGGGTTATTGGGTAGATCTTAAAAACCCTTATGTAACTTTTGAAAACAATTATATAGAAACGCTTTGGTGGTGCCTTAGCGAACTTCATAAAAAAGGCTATTTATACGAAAGTGTAAGTATTCAACCATACTCACCTGCTGCTGGAACCGGACTTTCCTCTCATGAACTTAATCAACCAGGTACTTATAAGGATGTAAAAGATACCAGTGCTGTGGTGATGTTTAAAGTAAAAAATGATACACTTCCAACAGCAGCCATTTCATCTTTGGGCGAACATGCGCAAAAAGAAATGTATCTCATGGCTTGGACCACTACCCCTTGGACCTTGCCTTCAAACTTAGGTCTTACCGTTGGGCCCGAAATTGAGTACGTTTTAGTAAGCACATTTAACCCGTATACTTATTTACCTGTAAATGTCATTTTAGCAAAATCGCTAATTGGTAAATATTTCAAAGCAGATGCTGAAAATGCAGAATTCGATAGTTATAAAGAAGGCGACAAAGCCATTCCTTGGAAAATATTGACATCCCTGAAAGGCAAAGAATTAGAACATACACAATACGAACAACTTTTACCTTTTGAAGCCAATAGTATTGAAAAAATTGAAGAAGAAACCCCTGGTGCTATTCCGTTTAAAGTAATCATTGGCGATTTTGTAACTACGGAAGATGGAACCGGCATTGTACACACCGCTCCAGCTTTTGGCGCAGATGATTATAAAGTTGGAAAGAAAAATAACATCGGCATTTTAACCTTAGTAGATAAACAAGGAAAATTTGTGGATGGTGTTGGTGAATACAGCGGTCGCTATGTTAAGAATTATAAAGATGAAACGGATTATGTTGATGTAAACATTGATATTTCTGTTCGTTTAAAAATGGAAAATCGTGCGTTCAAAGTAGAGAAATACGAGCACAATTATCCCCATTGTTGGAGAACGGATAAGCCAATCATTTACTATCCTTTAGATGCCTGGTTTATTAAAACTACAGCCGTAAAAGAGAGAATGGTAGAACTCAACAAGACCATTCAATGGAAACCAGCAAGTACAGGCTCTGGCAGATTTGGCAACTGGCTCGAAAATATGGTGGATTGGAATCTTAGTCGTAGTCGTTATTGGGGTACGCCGCTTCCCATTTGGAAAACAGAAGATGGCAGCGAACAAATATGCATTGGCTCGGTTGAACAATTGAAATCTGAATTGAAAAAATCATTTGAAGCGGGTTGTTTTGAAATCACAAACGGACAAACACCCGATGATTATATTATACATCTAACTTCTGATTTACATAAACCTTTTGTTGACGATATTATTTTAGTAAGTGAATCTGGACTTCCGATGAAACGAGTTCCAGATTTAATCGACGTTTGGTTTGATAGCGGAGCGATGCCATATGCGCAATGGCATTTTCCATTTGAAAATAAAGAAACCTTCGAGGCCAGCTTTCCTGCCGACTTTATTGCCGAAGGTGTTGATCAAACCCGAGGTTGGTTTTACACTTTACATGCTTTAAGTGTATTGCTTTTTGATAGTGTTGCCTA
This sequence comes from Chitinophagaceae bacterium, assembly GCA_009885535.1. GTDB lineage: Bacteria > Bacteroidota > Bacteroidia > Chitinophagales > Chitinophagaceae > Ferruginibacter. Next base: position 1,680 of record VFKL01000095.1, read on the forward strand.
TAAAACAGTAGTGAGTAATGGATTGGTGCTTGATAAAGCTGGAAACAAAATGAGTAAGCGTTTGGGCAATGTAGTTGATCCTTTTGAAACGATAAATAATTATGGAGCAGATGCCACAAGATGGTATTTAATTACGAACGCGTCGCCTTGGGACAGTTTGAAATTTGATGAAGAAGGCATTAAAGAAGTACAACGTAAATTTTTTGGCACGTTATATAATACGTATCAGTTTTTTGCCCTTTATGCCAATGTTGATGGATTTACATTTGAAGAAGGATATATTCCAGTATCAGAAAGACCAGAAATTGACCAATGGATTATTTCGGCTTTAAATACATTGATTAAAAATGTAACCGAAAACTTAAATGCTTACGAACCTACTCAGGCCGGAAGAGCAATTGAAGATTTTGTAGATGCCCAATTGAGCAATTGGTACGTTCGTTTATGCAGAAGGCGTTTTTGGAAGGGAGAATATGAACACGATAAAATATGTGCTTACCAAACTTTATATGAATGTTTAGAAACTGTTTCGCAATTAATTGCACCAATTGCGCCGTTTTTTGCAGATTGGTTGTTTAACAATTTAAATGAAACAACGAAAAGGTTTAATCAACAATCCATTCATCATTGTTTATTCCCAGTTGCAAACGAACAAAGTATCAATACCGATTTGGAAAAAAGGATGCTTATTGCACAAGATGCCTCTTCGTTAATATTATCGATACGTAAAAAGGTAAATATAAAAGTAAGGCAACCGCTTCAAAAAGTATTTATCCCGGCATTGGATGCGGAAATGGCAAAAAACATCAAACAAGTAGAGGATATCATTAAATCCGAAACGAATATTAAAGAAATAGAGCTTTTGGATGCCGGAAATGATTTCATCAGAAAAAAAGCAAAGGCAAATTTTAAAACGCTTGGAAAGAAATTGGGTGCAAAAATGAAATGGGCAGCCGTTGAAATTGAGAAGTTTGATAACGCTTTGATTGAAAAAGTTCAGGCTGGAGATTATGTACTGAACGCCGAAATGGTGGAAAATGGCGAAGAGCCAATCATCATTTCGGGGGAAGACCTAGAAATTATTACCGATGCAATCCCTGGATTTGAGATTGCCGGAAAGGGAAATTTAACCGTAGCATTAGACATAACCATTACACAAGTGCTTCAAAATGAAGGAAATGCAAGAGAATTCATCAACCGCATTCAATCAATACGCAAGGAACAACATTTTGAACTTACAGATAAGATAAATGTAGTGGTGGGGGAAAATGAAGAATTAACACCATCTTTAATTGAATTTAAAGCATATATTTGCCGGGAAATATTAGCGGATACGTTAGAATTTCAATCATCATTTACTTCAAATCAAACCATTGAGGTAAATGATGTTGCTCTATACATAAGTGTTAACAAAAAAATTAGTTAGTCATGGCTAGTAAAAAACCAACAGCGAAACCAGTAGCAAAAAAAACAGCACCTGTTAAAGTTAAAGCGCCAGTAAAAAAGGCAGCATCTCCTACAAAAAAAGTGGCAAAGCCAATGGCGAAACCAGTTGCTAAAAAAGCTGCTCCTGCTAAAGCGCCAGTTAAAAAAGTGGTTGCTCCTGCTAAAAAAGTTTCAAAACCTGTAGCTAAGCCAGTTGCAAAGAAAGCAATTCAGTCAGTTGCTAAAAAAGTAACTAAAGTTGTGGCAAAAGTTGTAAAAAAAGTTGCAAAAAAAGCTGCACCTGCAAAAGACACTAAATCAAAAGCAGCAAAACCTGTTGCTAAACAACCCTTAAAACCTGTTGCTGTAGTTAAAAAAGCTGCCCCAACTAAAAATAAACCAACTCCGGTAAAAAAAGCCGAAGTAAAAAAGCCTGTTGCTACTGTTACCGCAACTTCAAAAGCAACGCCCCCCATGAAATCTAAAAAAGTAGAAACAAAAAAAGAGCCAATCATAGAAGCTCCTAAAGCAAAAAAAGCCGAGGTAGCTAAGTCTGCTGTAAAAACGCAAACCATAAAAGTAATCGCAAAAAATCCTAGAGACATAAAAATTCAGGCAGCTAAACCAGTAGTAATTCCTAATATAACGACCAAAACTGTACGTAAATATGCTCCAGATTTTATGAAATCAGTTTTAGACATTAAAAAAAATGATCCAGGTGCACCATTGATTCGCTATTCTGATAACGATTTACAAGAATTTAGAGATTTAATTCACCGCAAAATAGATTCTGCAAAAAAAGAATTGAATTATTTACAAGGACTAATTACCAGAAAAGATGAAAATGGTGGAGATGAAAGCGAAAATCGTTACATGACCATGGAAGATGGAAGTTTGAGTATGGAAAGAGAGCAACTTAGTCAAATGGCAAGTCGCCAAATTACTTTTATCGACCATTTGGAAAAAGCTTTAATGCGCATTGAAAGTAAAACTTACGGCGTTTGTAGAGTAACCGGTAAATTAATTGATAAAGCAAGATTAAGAGCTGTTCCACATGCTACATTAAGCATCGAAGCAAAAATGGGGATTGTGAAATAATTTTAAGATATACAGTATTTTAAAAAGAGCGTACACCACGCTCTTTTTTTGTTTGTACCTGAAAGTAATTTTATAGAAAGATAAAATCAATATCTATTTTTTGATTTTTGCGATTCTCGATGTTTCGTCAGCAGCAAAAAACTTATCAACTACATTTTATGCACTGGGTTTTACGGTAGCTTGTATTTTTTGCTTTTTAAAATAATCTAAAATCTCTTCTTTGGTCATTTTAGATAATTTTTCACTTAAATTTTCGCGTTGTTGACGCATGTATTTTACAGCATCAAATTTTTTTTCAGTCGTCTTCATAATTTTCAAATTCTCTAGGTGAACGAATTTCTAACTGTTTATAGCCCTTTTTTATATTTATTGAATTATAGCCTCTTATTCTTTGAATGTTTACTATATGTTTAAAATTCCAACTGATTAAAAAATCTGCATGATTAATTGTGGCAATTGCAATATGCAAACAATCAGCAAAACTTGTTTGACCAACAACCTTTTCTTTTATATAATCAGTGGCAAGATCAATGGCTTCGTCCGTAATTTCTAAGAACACAGTATTTTCGCTTTTTAAGCTTTTCACAAACTCCTTTACTTTCTCAGGAGCATTTAATAACTCATCTTGAGTAACTGTTGAAAATAAGAGGGTGAATTCATTGTTCTTATAACGCTGAAATAAAGGAATTGTATGCGCGGCAAATTCCGCATCAAAGTAACCGCCAAAAACAGAAGTGTCAATATAATATCGCTGTTCCATTATTCGAATTTACATAATTTACTTTTATAGTACAATGCTTACTTTTGCGGCATTTCAAAAACGTTCAGTGATTAAATGATGTTTCTAAAATTAATCATTGCTTATCTTCTCTTTCCGAATTGGAGAATAATCTGATTTTGTCTGTCCGTTTACTTTTATTTTGTCAAAGTAACATTTTACACCTGTTGCTATATTCATATCCTCTACATTTTGGATGTGAAAATGTAAATGAGGTTCTGATGAATTTCCAGAATTTCCACATAGACCAAGCAATTGCCCTTGTTTTATTTTTTGTCCTTGTTTAACCACAATTGATTGTTGTTTGAAATGAGCAAAAAATAAATACTCGTTGTTCTCTGTCTTTATAATAACTGTGTTACCTGGAATGTAAATGGGATTTGAAATTCCAGGAATATTGTCTTTTACACCATCAACAACCAAAACAACTTCGCCATCGCAAGGTGCAATAAGTTCTTTCCCAAAAGCATAATAATCTTCATTGGATTTTCCGTCTGTTTTATATGATTTATCGTTTTTGTCTGTAATTACAATATCAAAAGCATTTTTTTGTGCTTCACTTTCAATATGGTAGTTTAATTCTTTTGTGTCACCACCCCAAGTAATTGTCCACTCGTCTTTAAAAGGTAAAATTAGTTTTGTTGTGTTGCGAATTAATTTTGGCAAATTACTTTCTTTGAAAGGCTCTACAAATAGTCCATTGATTTTTGAATTATTGTCTATTGAAATATTGACTGCAAATAATCCTCTCTCAAAATTCGTTTTGTAAGATGCATATCTCTGTTCGTATTTAATAAATTGTCTTTTTGTAATTTTACCAACTTGTGTTTTTAAGTCTTCTAAAAATTCTTTTGTTTTGTCAAAAGGAAGGGCAATTTGCATTTCTTTTGAGAAACTTAAGAATATTGCATCATAATTCTCGGAATTAAAATTAATTTCAAAACTATCGCCAACTAATTTATTCGTTATTTTTTCTGTCTGTCCAAATGAAATGTTTATAAACGCTGAGAAGATGATTGCTAGTAAATATTTTTTCATTCTATAAGTATTTTGCATGTTAGTGTATAATTATAGCTCACTCAAAAATTCACACAACAGTAAAATAAACCTCCTCAACCATTAAACCATTAAACCTTTAAACCTTTAAACCTAATTAACCTATCTCACTTCCTGCATCTCTACAAGTTTGAAATAAATACCTTGATGTGCCAGAAGTTCATCATGCGTTCCCCTTTCGGCAATTTCGCCTTTGTTTAAAACGATGATTTCATCTGCATGGCGGATGGTACTTAATCGATGGGCGATTACTACGGAAGTTCTGTTATTCATTAAATTATTGATTGCATCTTGAACCAGTCTTTCACTTTCTGTATCTAATGATGAAGTAGCTTCATCCAAAATTAATATGGGTGGATTTTTTAAAACCGCTCTGGCAATCGTTAATCGTTGACGCTCGCCGCCACTCAATTTAGAACCTCTATCGCCAATGTTGGTATCGTATCCCGAATCTTTTTTCTGTATAAAACTATCCGCATTGGCAATTTTTGCGGCTTGTTGAATGCTAGACAAATCAGTCGTTTCCATGCCTAAAGCGATATTATTGGCAATAGTGTCATTAAACAAAATCGGCTCTTGGGTTACAATACTAATCAACGATCGAATTGCGTGCAATGAATAATCTTTGATGTTTACGCCATCAACCAAGATTTCTCCCGAAGTAACATCATGGAAACGTGGTATTAAATCGGCTAATGTTGATTTCCCTGCGCCGCTGCTTCCAACCAATGCAATGGTTTTCCCTTTTTCAATTTTTAAATTAATATTCTTTAAAATCACTACTTCATCATAAGAAAACCCTACATTTTTAAACTCTATGCTATGCACAAATTCGTGTATTTTTTTCCCATTGGGATTCTCGTCTACCGTAACTGGCGCTTGCAACACTTGTTCAATTCGCTCAATAGCGGCAGCGCCTTTTTGCATGTTGCTAAATGCAGAAGATATTGATTTTGCAGGATCAATGATGTTGTAAAACAATCCCATGTACGTCAGAAACATCGCACCATTCATGGCAATTTCATGCGACAAAACCAATCTTCCACCAAACCATAGAATACCGGCAAAAATGGTTACACCCATTAATTCACTCATCGGAGAAGCCATGTCACGCCTAAATCCAACTTGATTTCTGGCCTTTAAAAATTCATCGCTTAATGACAAAAATTTCTGTCTGAGTTTTTGCTCAACATTAAACGCTTTTATCACCCTTAATCCGCCTAATGTTTCTTCTATGGTTGAAAAGGTTTCACCGCTTTTTTCGGCTACTTTCATCGATTGCTTTTTTAAAGAACGACTTACTTTTCCAATGACGAAACCCATTATTGGCAAGCAAATCAAAATAAACATCGTTAGTTTTGGACTAATGTAAAAAAGCACAGTTAAGTTAATAATTATAGCCAACGGATCTTTTATCCAACCTTCTAAGGCGCCAATTACAGAGCCTTCGATTTCGTTTACATCATTGGTCATTCTGCTCATGATGTCGCCTTTTCTTTGTTCAGTAAAATACCCAATCGGCAGTTGTAACAATTTATCGTGCATATCAATTCTTAACTTATTGGCTATGGCATTTTTTACCGGACCTAGTGTTCGAAACGATAGATACAGAAACATGTTTTTTAAAAATATTGTAACCACAATTAGAATACATACAATGCCCAAGGCAAAGAATGCATCTCCATTTTTAATTAAATTTCCTAAGTAGTTGTTTACCCATTGCATGACGAAGTTGGAGCTCGACTTTATGCTTGTAGCTTCATTAACGCCAAACAGCAACTGCAAAAAAGGAAAAAGCATCGCTAATGAAAGCACTGAAAAAAATATAGACAATAAAATGGTAATGAGGTATTGAAAAATCGCAGGTTTGTACGATTTTAAATAATTAAAAATTCTGGAATAACGCTTCATGATGTAATAATATAAATCTAAGTTGGCACAAAGTAACTAATTTTACAGCGAATAAAAGGATAATACCATGATTGAAGGTAAAAGACAAAAACAAGTTGCGGCCGTACTTGAAAAAGAATTAAATGAAATTTTTCAACGGTTGGGGTTAACGATGCTTCAAGGCGGAATGGTATCAATTTCGGGAGTAAAAATTACACCTGACTTATTTGATGCTAGAATTTACCTAAGTTTTTTTAAAGTAAACGACCCAATAGCCACATTGAAAACCATTCAAGATAAATCTTGGGAAATTAAAAAAGAACTAACCGGGCGTGTAAGACACCAACTCAGATCGATGCCACAACTTAATTTTTATATTGATGACACTTTGGATTATGTAGATAAAATAGACAAATTGTTTAAAGATATAAAAACACAGGAAGATGAAAACAAACCAAAACAAGATTAAACATGTACTTAGATTTTGCTTGGCGTTACTTTAAGGCAAAGAAATCTGCGAACGCAATCAACATCATTTCATGGATCACTACTGGTGTAATTGCATTTGCCACTTGTTGTCAAATTTTGGTACTGAGTGTTTACAATGGTTTTGAGGATTTGGTAAAATCGCTGTACAGCTCTTTCTACTCAGAAATGAAAATCATTCCGGTTACTGGAAAAACAATCACACTAGATTCAGCGCTAATTTATAAAATAAACTACAACGCTTTTGTAGAAACGGTTTCGTATAACATTGAAGAAAAAGCACTTCTAAAAAACGGCGATTTTCAATCTATTGTAAAAATTAAAGGTGTAGATAACAATTACAAAAACCTAGTAAACATCTCAGAAAAAATAGTCCAAGGAGAATTTCAATTGGGAAATATTGATACACCGAAAATTGTGGTAGGATATGGTGTACGACAAGCTGCAGGCATAATCATCAACGAAGCGTTTGGCCCCGAGAATTTAACCATTATTCTACCAAAATCCAACACTTTCCAAAGCGATCCACTCGCAAATTTAAGCGAAGGCGTTATTCAAGCTTCGGGTGTTTTTTCCATTCAACAAGAGTTTGATAACAGTTACGCCCTGACCAATATTGATTTTTTACGCCAACAAACCGGCATGCCAGAAAATACATTTTCGGCTATTGAAATACAATTGAAAAAAAATATCGACAATAAAAAAGCATTCGAATACTTTAAAAATATTACTGGTAATAAAATGATTGTTCAAAACCGATTTGAACAAAACGCTTCATTATATCAAACGATGGCCATTGAAAAATGGGCTATTTATGCGGTGTTAACTTTAATCTTGATTATTGCGGCTTTCAACATGATTAGTGCATTAACGATGCTGGTATTGGAAAAAAAGCAAGACATTTCTATCCTTCAAAGTATGGGTGCGTCATCAGCACAAATAAAGAAAATATTTTTAAGCGAAGGGTTTTTGTTGGGAATAATAGGTACTTCAATTGGCGTGGGTTCTGCCATTTTAATTTGTTTGCTTCAACTCAAATTTGAAATTATAAAAATACAGGGTGGTTCTTTTCTGATAGATTATTTCCCAGTAAAAATGTTGTTGACAGATTTCCTTATGGTGATCGGCGTTGCCTTTATTATTGTATTCATTGCTTCGTGGCTACCCGCAAACAAAGCATCTAAGCAACCATTATCGTTGAAATAATACCGATTGGATATCTGTGTAATGGACCAAATTAATTTGCTCCAAATAGCTATCATACCGGTATTATACGGCAAAGATTGGTCACAATAAAAAGTCAAGTTCGTATAAAACTTAGTAATCGCCTGTATTTTCTAACTCAGGAAGTTGGGCTAATGCTTTTGCCAATTGATCATCATTGGGTGCAATACCATGCCATTCGTGTGTGCCTTCCATAAAATCAATACCTTTTCCCATTTCGGTTTTCATCAAAATAACAACCGGTTTTTGATTACCCAATAATGATTTTGCATGGTTCAATCCTGCAACCACTTCTTCCATATTGTTGCCGTCCATTTCTGTAACGATCCAATCAAAAGCTTCAAATTTTGCTTTCAAACTACCCAATCCCATAACGTCTTTGGTAGGTCCGTCTATTTGTTGACCATTGCAATCGATGGTTGCAATTAAATTATCTACTTTTTTATGTGCTGCGAATAAAATCGCTTCCCAATTTTGACCTTCATCCAATTCTCCATCACCCAATAATGCAAATACAGTTTTAGAATCGTTATTTAATTTTTTGGTTAATGCGGCACCTATAGAAACACTTAAACCTTGTCCCAATGAACCACTCGCCATTCTTACACCTGGTAAATGATCATGGGTAGTGGGATGACCTTGTAAACGACTGTTTATTTTTCTAAAACTTGCTAATTCTGAAACTGGGAAATATTCACTCCTGGCCAAACAACTATAAAACACTGGAGAAATGTGCCCATTGCTTAAAAAGAAAATATCTTCATTCACCCCATCCATTGAAAATTGGGGGTTATGTTGCATTACATCAAAGTACAATGCAGTTAAAAAATCGGTGCAACCCAAAGATCCACCAGGGTGTCCGCTTTGAACAGCATGAACCATTCTTACAATATCTCTTCTGATTTGTGATGCGGTTTGTTTTAAATGATTTATTTCCACGGTAATTTGATTAATGAAATGCAAACCTAAATCAAAACTTTACAAAGACAAAGAATAAAAAAAATGATTTTATAAATTCAACAAACAAATTGAATGTTTGATATTTTTTCAAATTAAGAGATATTACGGAAAAATTAATCAAAAACGAAACTTAAATTAATATTTAGTAAAAGCGTAATTTGAAAGTAAATTAATACATTTGTAGTCAGCATTTATTTAAATCTAATGGATAATATTTTCCTGTGTGGTGGCTTATCGTTTTTAATTACTTTTTTTTCTATCCCTGTAATTATTCAGGTGGCAAAAGAAAAACGATTATTCGACGAGCCTGATGAGCGTAAAATTCATCAAGTGGTCATTCCTACACTAGGGGGATTAGGCATCTTTGCGGGGTTTGTTTTTTCAATATTAATGGGTATATCTTTTTCAACAAATCCAGAATTTCAATTTTTTATTGCAGCAGCATTTGTTGTTTTCTTTTTAGGTTTGAAAGACGATATTTTAATCATTTCTCCATCCAAAAAATTTATTGGCCAAGTGATTGCCGCCGGAATTTTAGTTCAATTTGGCGGAATTCAAATCAATAGCTTGTTTGGCTTGTTTGGCATTCAAACCATTCCACATTTAGCGAGTGTAGCCATTTCTATGTTAACGATTATAATGATCATCAACTCTTTCAATTTAATTGATGGAGTAGATGGCCTGGCTGGAGCTCTGGGCATTATTTCTACCTTTGGTTTTGGCGTTTATTTTTTCTTAGTACATGAAGCCGCTTATGCAACGATGGCATTTTCTTTATCTGGTAGCCTGATTGCTTTTATTATTTTTAATTTTCCACCTGCAAAAATTTTTATGGGTGATACCGGCTCTTTGTTATTGGGCTTAGTCAATTCTATTTTAGTGATTCGTTTTATCGCCATTTCTTCTGCAGGAACGCATAGCATCTCCTTTAATTCTGCTCCTGCAATTGGCTTTTCAATTTTAATGATTCCTTTGTTTGATACCATTAGAGTTTTTGCTTTACGCATTTTAAATCGTAGGTCTCCTTTCAGCCCAGACAGAAATCACATTCATCACTTTTTGTTAGATGCAGGATTTTCACATCAACAAACAACGATAATTTGTGTAATAACCAACTTGCTTTTTATAGGCATTGCTTTGTTATTTGACGGATTAGGCACAAATATCGAATTTGCCATCCTGATTGTTGCTGGAACTTTATTTATGTGGTCAATCTATTTTTTAAAAAATAAAAAACAAAAATTGGATAACAAAACCGCCAATCACAAAAATGAAACGGCAAATACACTTCGTTTTGTATCTACAAAATCTGAAATAATAGAAGTTGATTAAGAAAAATCAACCATTAGTTTTTGTTTATTTATAAAAACCTTTCGAAATAAACGTAGTTTTCAATAATTTTGAGTTCAATTTTAAAATTTATGTCAGATATAAACCAAATATTAACCGATACTGAGTCAATAATGACAAAAGCTATTGGTCATTTAGAATCGGAGCTTACAAAAATCAGAGCTGGAAAAGCAACGCCATCAATGTTGGATGGAATTATGGTAGATTATTATGGAAATCCAACTCAATTAAGTCAGGTGGCCAACATTTCAATCCTAGATGCACGCACCATCTCTATTCAACCTTGGGAGAAATCCATGTTGCACCCTATTGAAAAAGGCATCATGGCTGCAAATATTGGCATCACCCCACAAAACGATGGTGTAAATATTCGTTTGTTTTTACCCCCATTAACCGAAGAAAGAAGAAAAGAATTGGTTAAAAAATGTAACGGTGAAGGCGAAAATGCAAAAATCTCTATCCGAAATATTAGAAGAGATGGGATTGAACAAGTCAAAAAATTACAAAAAGACGGCGTGAGCGAAGATGAATGCAAATCGGCTGAAATTACGGTACAAGAAACAACGGATAAGTTTATTGTACTCGTTGACAAGCACCTTGTATCCAAAGAAAAAGAAATCATGTCTGTTTAATCCTTTTACAAACTAACAGAAAAAATCGTAGGTTTAAATAATGTACGTAACCAAAGATGCTTTATTTCTATTATTTTCTATTCCAATATACTCCATTTTAATTGGGTTGGAAATAATCTTAAGCAATTGGCAACATCGAAAATTTTATACGTTAAAAGGTGTTTTAGAAAACTTGCTTCTTACATTTCTAAATGGTAGCTTGGATATTTTACTGAGGGGTTTGTTTTATTTTTCTGTATTATCTTGGAGTTTTCAACATGCATTCATAAAAATAGAAAACGCTTACATTTATTGGTTTTTACTTTTTATTTTAGAAGACTTCGCATTTTATATTGAGCACCGCATTGATCATTTTTGCAGAATATTTTGGGCGGTTCATGTAACCCACCACTCATCAGATGATTTTAATTTAACCACCGGGTTTAGGTCTTCCGTTTTACAGCCCGTGTATAGATTCATTTATTTTATTCCTCTTGCCTTAATGGGCTTCAAGCCGCTTGATATTATTTTTATGTATGCCATCACTCAAACTTATGGCATTTTGGTACATACCCAATATGTGAAAAAAATGCCAACATGGTTTGAATGGGTTTTTGTGAGTCCTGCACATCATCGCGTTCATCATGCCAGCAACGTTACTTATCTGGATAAAAATATGGGGATGTGCTTGATTATTTGGGATAAAATGTTTGGTACTTTCCAAGATGAATTGGATGAAGAACCTGTAAAATTTGGACTCACTACGCCATTGCCTCCAACCAACAATCCATTTAAGCTCATCTTTCATGAGTGGATATCCATAAAAAACGACCTTAGTAAAAAAATGCCATTGGTTACTAAAATTAAATACTTGTTTATGCCGCCGGGTTGGAGCCACGACGGTTCTTCACTAACGAGTGAAGGATTAAGAAAACAAGAAGCTGCTAAATAATACCATTTTGAATTACAATTTAGTCCACAATTTTATAGTATTATGCTAATTGGATAGCTGTTTGGGACAAATTCATTGGACCATTACAGAGATCACTTCGGTATAAATGCTTTAATTCCGTTAATTTCATCACATGCAAATCATTCCCGTAGATACTCCATTATTGGCTGCGCAATTTATAGATGTTGCTCGGGTAATTTATGCCAATGATGCCCATTGGATACAGCCTTTAAATAAAGACATTGAAGAAGTTTTTGACGAAAAAAAGAATAAAGCATTTCGATTTGGAAAAGCAATCAGATGGATTTTAAAAAATAATGATGGTCAATTAATAGGACGAATTGCTGCGTTTCAAAATCAAAAATATAAAAATAAGGGCGACGAAATGCCCGTGGGTGGAATCGGCTTTTTTGAATGCATAAACAACCAAGACGCGGCAGATTTATTGTTGGATAATGCGCGCCATTGGCTAACCAAAATGGGCATGGAAGCTATGGACGGTCCAATAAATTTTGGCGAAAGAGATCGTTGGTGGGGCTTGGTTACAGAAGGATACAAATCCCCATTGTATGGCATGAATTACAATCCACCTTATTATAAAACGCTTTTTGAAAATTACGGATTTAAGGTGTTTTACAACCAAATTTGTTTGGGCATGAAAAATAAAGAGCCCTTACAAAAAAAGATTTGGGAAAGGCATGATTTGATTGAAGCAGATAAAAACTATTCGGCAAAACATGCGAGCAAAAACAACCTGGAAAAGTTTGCAACAGATTTTTCAATAGTGTACAACAAAGCTTGGGCAGGCCATTCGGGAATGAAGCAAATTGCAAAAGAACAGGCGATATTGATGTTTAATAAAATGAAGCCGGTTATGGACGAAAGGTTATTATGGTTTGCCTATTACAAATCGGAGCCAATAGCTATTTTTATTAGCATACCAGATTTGAATCAATGGTTTAAATATTTGAAAGGCAAATTTGGACTTTTACAAAAACTGCAATTTTTATGGATAAAGCAATTTAAACCCAACAAGAAATTTACAGGACTCGTGTTTGGCATCGTACCTGAGTTTCAAGGCAAGGGAATTGATTCATATATTGTAGCAGAATCGGCAAAAGTAGTACAACAAAAAGATGTGCCTTATGTAGATTTTGAAATGCAATGGATTGGCGATTTTAATCCCAAGATGCTTAATATCGCACAAAATCTTGGGGAAGTATTTCCATCTAGAACGTTGACTACTTATAGATATATTTTTGACCCTACCATAACATTTAAAAGACATCCTATTTTATAAAGGTTGCGATTAATAGTTTAAATTTGAATTCTAAAACTTCGCAATAGCGTTTCTATACTATGGATAAATTTATCGTTTCCGCAAGGAAATATCGCCCACAAAATTTTAATACCGTAATTGGTCAATCACATATTACCACTACATTAAAAAATGCGATTAATAATAATAAGCTTGCGCATGCTTTTTTATTTTGTGGACCAAGGGGTGTGGGCAAAACGACATGCGCACGTATTTTGGCAAAAACCATCAATTGCGAGAACAAAACATCTGATGGAGAAGCTTGTAATACTTGCAACAGCTGCGTTTCGTTTGACCGTGGAAATTCATTCAATATAAATGAGCTTGATGCGGCCAGCAACAATGGCGTAGATGCGATAAAAGATTTGATAGAGCAAGTTCGTTTTCAACCACAAGCAGGACGCTACAAAGTGTATATCGTGGATGAGGTTCACATGCTCTCTTCTAATGCATTTAATGCGTTTCTAAAAACGTTGGAAGAACCACCAGCACATGCCATTTTTATTTTAGCAACCACAGAAAAACATAAAATCTTACCCACCATTTTAAGCCGTTGTCAGATTTTTGATTTCAAAAGAATTACAACCAATGATACGGTAACACAGCTAGAAACAATTACCGAGAAAGAAAATATTCAAGCCGAAAAAGCAGCGCTTCATGTCATCGCTCAAAAAAGCGAAGGTTGTATGAGAGATGCGCTCAGCATTTTGGATAAAATTGTAAGTTTTACCGGCGGAAATTTGACCTATCAAAACACGCTGGAGCATTTGAATATTTTAGATGAAGATTATTTTTTCCGTTTTATTGAACATCTTACCCAACAACAACTTCC
>VFKL01000051.1 GCA_009885535.1 Chitinophagaceae bacterium
CTATTGAGTTCTTTACGCCATTTAACCATTTTCTTTGCTCCTTCAATAACCTTGTTCAAATTGCCTCCTACGCGATATTGTTGATATACATCTTGTGTAGTTCCATCAATTGAAATGATTAATCGATCCAATCCACTTTCTACTGTTTTTTTTGCAATTTCATCTGTGATATAATGCGCGTTGGTTGAAGTAGCGGTGTAAATATTTTTTGAAGAAGCATATTTTACCATATCCAAAAATTCGGGGTTAAGATAAGGTTCTCCTTGGAAATAAAAAATGAGGTACAACAAATGCTGATGTATGTCATCGATTGTTTCTTTAAAAAAATCTTTTTGTAACATGCCGGTTGGACGCGTAAATGCCCTTAAACCACTGGGACATTCCGGACATCTTAAATTGCAGCTGGTAGTGGGTTCAAACGATACAGAAATGGGATAGCCCCATTGGACGGGCTTTTGCAACCATTGACTCAATTGGAAACTGCTCACTACTTTTATCGCATTCCAAATCCGCCTTACAGTTAGTTTTTTAAATAAATTTTTACTGTCGTTGAAATTAAATTCGGGCATACAACAAATTTAGTGTTTAATTGTTTTATCATTAAACCTAGATTTTTTAGTTGGAATCGTGATGAAAGGAAAAAAGGCAATAAAGACTTGTGTTTGAGTCGATTTTTTGGTCGAAAGCATATTGAAATATGATAAGATCAAAAACTCAAGCAAACGCTTGTATTTGCAGCATTTTTTTCTTGTAATAGATTTCAGCTGAAAAATCTGGGTTAAACCTAGATTTTGTGTTGAGATAAATTAATTATGGTTTAAATTACAAGTATGTCAATGGAAAATGAAACAAGAGATTTTTTAGTGTTAATTGTAAATACCATTTCCAAGGTATTGCTTTGGATGATGATCAACACTTTTGTAGGGATATATTTTGAATTCGCTTTCTTTGAAGGAACGCCCACTTGGCAGAATATCGTTTTTTATATTTGGTTCATTGCTTCTTTAACCTTTTTAATCTTGCACTTAAAGAAAAAATGGGAATTGTTTGTTTAACTGCTGTGATCGGCGATGATGTACCATTTGCCTTTAATTTTTTGCATCAACAACGTAAAATGTCCTTGTAAATCGCCGATGCTTCTTTTGAGGTGCCATTTTCCAACTACATGGTAATATTTACGAGATAACTTCTTTATGTCAATAAATGTAAAATCCAACTTCCCCATGGCTGTTGTATCTGGGTAACCCTTTTTATAATTGTTCAAGGTGTTTTGCCAACCATAAGTAACACCAGATTTTCCAATAAACATTAATGAATCATTTTTCCAGTATGTTTCCATAAAGCCATTTATATCACCAGTATTCCAAGCTTCGTCCTGAATTTTTAATATGGAGATGATTTCTTTTTCTGTTTTTGATTGCGCAAATATTTGAATGGAACAAAATAAAAAAATGGCAAGAAAGCATGTTTTCATAGCTATGATATTAATGTTGATGATGTGAAGAACTACAAGTATTTTTTGAACATTTTTTATAATTGGAATAGTGCGCATATATAATCAACGGAACGGCAATGCTTAATAAAATTATCTGTTGATCATGAAAAAACTGCTTCGCAACCAGAAATGAAAACCCTGCAAAAAAAATGAGCATGGGTTGTAATTGATGATGGTGCTTGATGTACCCATGGTATAAAGCGTAAACGCCAACAATAAATGCAATTCCAATCATCGTCCATTCGAAAATTTGATTGTGTACTATGCTTAAGCCAAACAAACTTAAGGTTGGTAATAATAAAGGTAAAAATCCACAATGAATGGCACAAATAATAGATGTTGTAATGCCCAGCCTGTCCCAGTTTAATTTTATTTTCATCAAAGCCAAAGATAAATGATTTGCAATATTGTTGCAATATTTTTAATTATTAACCAAACTATTCTTTTACGGGGTTAACTTCGTTGTTGAATAAAAAAAGAAAGTGAAAAGTGAAAAGTGAAAAGTAAAAAGTAAAAAGTGAAAATGCTTGAACTTTGCGGAGGTTAAAAATCGCAATCTACAATTTTGAATTTTTACTTTTAAATTTTGAATTAATATAATCTCATGAAAAAATATAAATGGTGGATTTATTTAGGCTTTTTTGGTATTCTATTGGCCGGCTTTTATTGGGCAATTGTTGATGAGCATCCGTTTACCGATTCGCCGTTGGTGGTTATCAACAATAATATTCCTGATTTTACTTTTACTGATCAAAATGGAAAATCACTTTCTCAAAAAAATACGGAGGGTAAAGTATATGTGGCGGAATATTTTTTCACCACTTGTAAAGGCATTTGCCCCAAAATGAACATCAATATGAAAAGGGTGTACGAGCAGTTTAAAACGGAATCTGATTTCTTAATTCTCTCGCATACTTGCATGCCCGAAACAGATAGCGTGTCTTTGATGAAAGCCTATGAAAACAAAATGATAAATGGTCAACTTGAAAAAAAATCAGATGGCACATTTAAATTGAATTACACAACTATTGACTCATTAAAAAAATATGAAAATAAAAACTGGAAATTTTTAACTGGTAATAAATTCGAGTTATATAAAATGGCGCGTCAAGGATATATGATTGACAATGGAAAATCGGATAGCACACAACGGATTGAAAATCAATTTTTGCATACGCAGTTTTTTGCTTTGGTGGATAGATACGGCCGTGTGCGTGGCATTTATGATGGTTTGATAGAAGCCGAAGTTCAAAAATTGCTTATAGATATTCCTGCATTGATGAAAGAAAAAGTAGAGCCAGGTAGATTTTTAAACGGATTTAGTAATAACCCCGATTAGGATATGCTACAACAATTTGAAATTTTAAAAAAAGCAGGACTAAGTGTTACGGAAAGCAGAAAAACAATTCTAGATTTATTTTTTGCTGCTCAAGGAGCGCTTGCCCATGCGGATATAGAAAAACACAGTTCAATAAATATTGATCGGGTAACGGTGTACCGTACCCTACAAACATTTGTAGAAAACGGCATCATCCATCAAATACCAACTACAGACAATACCATTTTATATGCGTTGTGTAAAGACAGCTGTGAGGCGGGACATCATCATGATGAGCATGTACATTTCATTTGTGTGGTATGCAACAAAACCAATTGTTTAGATGATGTAATGGTACCAATGGTTAAGTTGCCCAATGGATTTTTACCCATACAAACCGCAATGATTGTAAAAGGAACTTGTATAGATTGTAGAAGCCCCCATCCCCAACCCTTCCCCCAAAGGTGAAGGGAGCAGCCCCCTCAATCCCCCAAGGGGGAAGCTCTAAGTATTTTCCATTAAGGAGCACAACTTTATTTAATAGAAAAACTTTGTGTTTCAAAAAAATCCTTTGCGTCTTTGCGTCTTTGCGAGCTTTGCGCGAAA
>VFKL01000202.1 GCA_009885535.1 Chitinophagaceae bacterium
CGGCGAATTTTTTATTGAAGCAGAAATTTTTGCTACTGTGTATTTGCCCGTTTTTGCAAAATCACGCATTTTTTTATCCGCAGTGATAAAAAACAATTTTGAATTTGGAGATAAAACTACAATCGTTTTTGGAGTAAGTACATCGTAGGACTTAAGTTGACGGCTAACTTTTCCTGATCTCAATTCCACCTTACCAGAAGTGCAATAAACAGTGATATTTTCGCTTGCTTGAGCGAATAAGTTAAACGATCCCACTAAGAAAATAATGGATAAAAAAAATTTCAACATTAGAGTAGGTTTTTGCTTTTTCAAATATAGGCAAATTATCTACTTTAATGTTGAAATCAATCTTATAAAAATCTTATAGATTTATACTCAAACCAACATAAAAAGCTGGCTTAATTTTTTTGGAAACGGCTCCTGAAATCTCTGCCTCAGATAAATTTGGATATTACGGTCAAAGTTTACCAGCATTTCACTGCAAAGTTTACCACTCATTTAGGATCTGTTATAGCTGATGTAATTTAGTTATTTTTCTTTTGTCTGAGTGAATCTCCTTTTAATTCTATTTTGTTTGAATTAGCTGTCAGTCTGTCGCATATTGCATCGGCGAGCGTTGGTTCATTGATGTATTCGTACCATTTATTTACTGGTAATTGTGAAGTTACAATTGTAGCTCCTTTTGCAAACCGGTCTTCTAGTATTTGCAGCAATGTTAAACGCATATCGTGAGTGAGGGGTTGCAAACCAAAATCATCTATTATTAGTAAGGGGGTTTTTGCAATCATATTAATCCAGCGGATGTAGGTGCCATCTAAGCGGGCAGCTGCTAAGGCTTCAATAAAGCGGTTCATAGAATAGTACAACGTCCGGTGTCCAAGTAAACATGCGTTTCTTCCCATTGCACATGCAAGGTAACTTTTACCACATCCGGTAGAGCCGGTAATCAACAGATTTTCCGATTTCTCAATAAAACTTCCGTCCGTTAACATGGCTAGTATTTCTTTGGTAATGCCCCGACCTGGGGTACAGTTAATTTGTTCTGGCGTTGCATGGTACCGAAGTTTGGAGAGCCGTAAATAAAGTTGCGTTCTTTGATACACCCTGTAACCTGTTTCAGCTTCAGCCAGCGAGGCAATCAGCTCATGAGGTTCGGGGTGTTGGTGTACAGGTTGTTTAAGGATGGCTTCATAACGTTTTGCCATTCCTGATAACTTAAGTTGCTGTAATTGTTCCAGTGTGCTTTGTTGGTTCATGTTGTTGTTTTTGTAATGAATAAATAAAATGGTTACTGATAGGTTTGGGGGCCACGAAGATTGGGGTGGTCTGGAAGCCGGAACATATCGATCTGGAGGCTACCGGGTAAAAGATCCTGGTTGCTGACAAGAATGTTTTGGATTGTTCTATAATTGTATATATTGCCCGTAAGTGCCCTAGTGCAGGCTGCCTGCAACCGTATTGAGCCGTACTCTTTATGAAGCCTTAAAATACCCCGGCAGGCATTGTATGTTTGTTCGGTGTAAACCCTAGCTTTTAATACCTCATCCATATAACGTTGTACAGCAGGGCCAATTAGTATGGCCTGATCCAGAAAATAAGCTGGTGTCCATCCCTGTTGTTCAAAAAAATTCTGGTGACCTTGGGGCATGTGGTCGCCAATGGTAGTAAAGTCATGTTTTTTATAACTGCGTCTATGCAGGGAGATGCGTTTGTGCTGATAGTAAATTTCCACTATATCGGTATCATAAACAGCGCTTACCTGTTTGCCAATAAATTGATAGGGTACACTGTAATGATGGTAGTCTTCGCCTAGTGTAACATGATAATTCTTCTGCACCTTGGCCAATATCTGATGCCTTATAACAAATGACTCTGCCGGCAGAGGTTGCAACAATGATTGCTCTTCGTTTATAAATTGTTGCAAGCGGCTAAAATCCTTCAGTTGGAATAGTTTTTCGTTGTGCATATCCAGTTGTTTTATAACAGCCAGATTTAGTTGATCAATATGATAAAATACCTCATCCCGAAGGGGTGCATAGATACGTTGGTAGGCAATCTTTACTTCATTCTCTACAGCTCCCTTGTCTTTAGGCTTGGCTACCCTGGTGGCTAGCAGCGTGATATTGTAGTGCAAGGCCCATTGCTTAAGCGCTTCGCTAAATATGGGTTCATAACGATTGGACTTTGTTACTATCTGCTTCATGTTGTCCGTTTTTAAACTTAGCGGGACACCATCAAAATAGGTCATGCAGGCATTGAGTGCTTTTATTACCTGTGGGATGCTGGCATCCCTAAGTACTATGGCAAATGTGTATTTACTAAAAGGCAGTACAGCAATAAATACAGGGCATGAAATTACCTCGCCGGTAGAACGGTCAACATAACTCAACTTATCACCAGCAAAATCAACCATCACCATCGCCGCAGGTGTATGCACAAGGTGCATCGTGGCATTGGTTATTTTACCGGCTTGTTTTAACAAAATGCAGAACTGGGTATACCGAAAAGGATCTAAAGATTCTTTACGGTATTCTTCCCAAAGTAATAGCCTAGTAACTCCGGTACGTTTTAGTTCGCTTAAAAAATAAGGCATGCGACCATCAAGTTCAAGCTTACGGGCACTTTCACATAGCGGAAGGGTAACTTCTGGCGCATACACAATAGCTGCTAAGGATGCATCAGCAAGCTGGCGAAGTGCTTCAAAAGAATAGGTAGAAGCCTTGAGTCTAGCGGCATAAAAAGTTACTGTCTGTCTCGATAAACTTATCTCAGCAGCTATACCACGAAGTGAATATCCTTTTTCAAGAAGTTGAATAATAGTTCTAATCTGTTGCATTGTAATCACTTTATTAGCCATACTTTTTGTTACAAAGCAAGCTGTTAAAAAAATGCTATAAACAGATCCAAAACAAAGTGGTAAACTTTGCGCCGTAATGTCAGATTAAAATTACCCCGGACTGGTAAACTTTACGCTGAAATAAATTAATCATTCCTGCTACCGGGTGGTAAACTTTGGACTGAAACACTGGTAAACTATGCTCTGAAATAAGTGGTAAACTATAGTGCGTAATATCCA
>VFKL01000137.1 GCA_009885535.1 Chitinophagaceae bacterium
ATCAGAAAAGAAATCGTCTAAATGTTCACCTGATCTTTTTTTGTGCATATAATTTTCCATTGAGCTTGATAACTTATCAAAAACTCCAGATTTCATATTTGCTTTTTCAAATGCAAAACTGTTTTGTTGTTTTATTGCCATCGACGCTGCCACATCCACTGCATCTAAAGTAGCTCCGATAAAACTAAATGTCCATTTTCCGGTTTCCTCTAATCTTGAAATGGTATTTCTAATATCCTCTAATTTAAATGTTTTTGAAGCATTTTCATGTCCATCCGTCAAAATAACAATGACTACTGTTGTATTCGTTTGATTTTCATCTTGTTGTATTTCTCTTTCTATGGTTTGAGTGGTTAATCCAACGGCATCTAACAGCGCTGTTGTTCCATCTGGTCGGTATGTACTGGTGGTTAAATTCCTTACAGCCATAGGTGGACTTTGAAAAAAATGGTGATACACTTGATGATTGAACGTGGTTAAACCAATGCTTAATTCCTGTTCCGGGAACTCTTTTTCCAATTGTTTGATTTTATTTACTTGCTCGTTAAAACCATTTATGGTTTGTTCAATACAGTCGCCCATTGAGCCGCTTTTGTCTACAATTAAGTGGTAGATTGTTTTTTCTTTTTGCATAATTTTTTGTTTTGAATGCAAATTACAATCGTGTGAAGGGGATAAGTGTTTGTTACAAGCTTGTAAGGGGAGAAAAGATGCTGGGTAAATTTTAGTTATGATTAGGGAATTTGCTTTGTTACGAAAATTTTGTTTGGCGTTTGGTGTTTGGCGTTGGAAGCATATTAAGCTTAACATCTATGGACTTTTACTAGAAAAAACTAAAAATTAGATAAAGGTAGCAGGTTCCCCAAACGCCAAACACCAAACGCCAAACCCCAAACGTTTCCTTATAATTTCAATTTCTCAAAAAAATATTCATGATCTACTTCCTTAATTTCTCCTGGCTGTAAATTGTCAAGTGCAATGCCCTCTATAGAAACACGAATTAATCTCAAGCATTTATGTCCCACTGCAGCAACCATTTTTCTCACTTGATGAAATTTGCCTTCCGTTAACGTAATGGTTATCCAAGAGTTGGTAACGTTTTTGTGTAGACGCACATTTTTATCTTCTACATTAAAATTTGAAGGGTCAGCTAATTTAACTTCGCATGGTGTTGTAAAATACGCAGAATTATCAGGAGCGCTAATCGATATTCCATTTGCAATTTTAGAAATGATTTCGTCACTGATTTTATTGATGACCTGTACTAAGTAGGTTCGTTTATGCGGCACCTTACCTTGGAACAACAGTTTGGTTACTTTTGAATTTGTTGTTAACAATAATAGTCCTTCCGAATCTTTATCTAGTCTACCAATTGCATGCGTGCCTTCAGGGAAATTAAAATCAATGGATCCAAGCAATCTAACATCATGTGAGCTTACAAACTGCGACACCATATCGATGGGTTTGTTCAAAATAAAATAACGATGTTGACTCATAATAGCGATGCAAAATACTTAATATTGTACATGCAACAACAATCAAAAGATCCATTGCATGGAAAAACCCTTGAATTTATAATTACTACATTGGTAAATGAATTTGGTTGGGACGATTTAGGGCAGCAAATTCCAATTAAATGTTTTAACATCAATCCCAGCATTCAATCCAGTTTAAAGTTTTTACGAAAAACACCTTGGGCCAGAAAAAAAGTGGAAGATTTTTATATCAAAATGTTTGGTTGATTTTATGTTGAAAATAAACCCCATTTCCTCAAATTACACCGCTTCAAAAAAGTTCGGGTGTCCGAACTTAAAAACTTAATTTATGTCATTAAGCAACTTCGAAAGAATGATTCAACTGGCCGAGGAAGTATTTGATAGCAAATCAGATCCTGAACAATTGGAAGTGAATGAAGCCGTGTTAAATCATTTGTATAAAATACATCCCGCTTCTGTTCAAGAATTTGACGATGGGAATGGACCTGTGGTTTGGGTTTTACTTTTCCCAACTACCAATGAGCTCATGGATAATTTTTTAAAAAATAAAATTTCTGAAAAACAACTTTTTGAATTAACGCCATTAAATATGGAGTACGTTGCCATTTACCTATGCTCGGCAATGGTTTTAGAGGAATATAGAAGAAAAGGAATTGCACAGAATCTAACCATAAATGCAATTGAAGAAATTAGAAAATCACATCCAATTACCAATTTATTTGTTTGGCCGTTTACTAAGGAAGGACATTCACTTGCAGAAAAGATTTCAGCTCATGTTGGTTTACAATTAAAGATAAAATCGACGAAATCTTAAACGAATTAAAAAGTAAAAATTAAAAATTTAAAAAAAATCAACCCATAATTTTAACTTTTTAATTTTGACTTTTAACTTTCTCACAACCACTTCGCCACAAATCTTTTAAATTCTTGTCTAATTTCTTCCACTGTTTTTTCAATTTGATTGGTGTCCCTACTTACCTGTTTAATATCAACAACCAAACGCTCATCTATTTTTCCAGCATGAACCTTAGCCTCCAAAGCAGCTTCGTGCTTATTGATTAATATTTTACTTTTTAATTCATCAATATTTTTTTGTTGAATAATAAACTGATTTTGAAAATGTTCGCCTTCAACTTTAACCTCATAATTGCTGTTTTTTTCGAGTAATTCGGCAAGTAATTTCTCAAGAAACTTAATTTCTGAGGTATAGAAGTCCAGAATATTAATAATTTCCTGATGTTCGTTTCCAAGTTTAAGCGATGTTGTGTATGGCATGGTTTAAATTATTTTGGATGAATATGTATAGATTATATAGTCTGATTTTTATTAAAAAGGGAGGAATGTTACTTCCTCCCCCCAATCTTGTGAAATAGTGTTCAATCTTTTAAAATTTATGCCTATTTCTATCTCAATTAATGCAAAAAATGTCCTGACAGATTGAGCAATTTCTATTTTGCTATTTTGGATGTTTAGTTTACTACCCTTTAAAATAGTTATGTCTAAAATCTTCGTCTGCCGACTTTTCATTGATTAATACAAAACAAATATAGCGTGTTGAACAGCCGGTTAAAATGTTGCAAAGCATGAAATCTGCTGATTTTTGTTAGTATGAAAAAAATGATAATTGTTTTGATTCTTATCTATTATTATGCACTTAGTCATCATTTATAAAAAACATTTATGGTGAATTTGAGTCACAAAAAATGATCATTATAAACATATAGATTTACGACAAAACTATTGATGGTTTAAATATTGAAAAAAATTTCTAAAATAGATTAGAAATTCCAAAGCAAAATTTTAAACCTAGAAAATGGAGTAAATTTTCCATTCTTCAGTATTAGATAATGTATCATTAAAAGATTTAGACCTAATATGCCGAAATTCATCCGATGTTTTATAATGAAAGATGTTGACGACGATTTTGAAACAGAGGAAGAGATTTAATTTAATACGTCACTTTTTGTTAATTGCTTTAAGCGACAAATTCGTTTTTGAATTATATCATATGCTATGAAATTAATTTATATTTTATCATAAATTTTATATAATTTCAACCACTTAAAAACAAACTAAAACATCGTCATGAAGAAAATTCTGTTCACATTAATATCCTTCGTTTTAATCAATGTGCTAACCGCTCAACAAAAAAATTATTGGTTTCAACATTTAACAAAAGAAAATATCGTAACTGATAAAGCCGTTTCAAGGTTAAGTTTTCCAACAATATTTAAGTTGTTTAATTTGGAAATTGAACCATTAAAACAACAATTGTTTTCAATCGTTGATAATCGTGCAAATGCCCATTCAACAATCATTTCATTGCCTAATGCAGATGGAAATATGGAGCAATTTGAAGTATTTGAGGCCTCAAATTTTGAGCCGGCACTTCAAGCGCGTTTCCCTGAAATCAGGGCTTTTTCTGGAAAAGGGGTTTCAGATAAATATGCAATGCTTAAATTAAGTATTTCACCACAAGGCATACAAACAATGGTTTTCAGAACCGATAAAGAGAATGAATTTATTGAAGCATACTCTCAAGATCATAGCGTTTATGCCGTATTTAAATCTCAAAGAAAAGCAGGCACATTGCCATGGACTTGTTCAACTGTAGATGAAAATTACGCTACATCTTTAAATAATCAAGTTCAATATTCGAATGTTACCGCAAGATCAGGCGCTGATTTAAAAACCATGCGTCTGGCACAATCTTGTAATGCAGAATATTCAAATTATTTCGGAGCTACAAGTTCTGCTCAAGTAGGGCTTGTATTAGCTGCTTTTAATGCCACACTTACCCGTTGTAATGGGGTGTATGAAAAAGACCTTGCTTTACACTTAAATTTGATTGCCAATACTACATCTGTTATTTACTATACAGCTTCTACAGATCCTTACACAGCGTCTTTATCAAGTTGGAATTCACAACTTCAGTCTACCCTTACATCTGTAATCGGTGAAGCGAATTACGATATTGGTCACATGTTTGGTTCTACAGGAGGTGGTGGAAACGCAGGTTGTATCGGTTGTGTTTGTAACACAGGAAAAGGTAGTGGCATCACTTCACCTGCTGATGGAATTCCACAAGGAGATAATTTTGATATTGATTATGTTGTTCATGAAGTAGGCCATCAGCTTGGTGCTAACCATACATTTTCTATGAGTAATGAAGGAACAGGTGTAAATAAAGAAGTTGGTTCTGGTGTTACCATCATGGGTTATGCAGGTATCACTAGTCAGGATGTGACTAATCATTCTTATGATGTGTACCATCAAGCATCAATTGCACAAATTCAAGCAAATTTAGCCACAAAAACTTGTCCAGTTACAACGAGTATTGCTTCTACAAATGCAACTCCTGTAATTGCTACACTTATCAATTATACCATTCCAAGAAGCACACCATTTGCACTTACTGGATCAGCAACAGATACTAACGGTGATGCACTAACATATTCTTGGGAACAAAACGACAACGCCTCTTCAACACAAACTGGCGCTAGTAGTGTGGCAAGCGCAACAAAAGCGAGTGGTCCTAACTGGGTTACATTTAGACCATCGGCTTCACCAACAAGATTTTTCCCTCAATTGTCAACAATATTAGCAGGTGGTTTAACTTCAGGTCCATTAACAGGTGGAGATGCAGGAACAACCACTGAAGCATTAAGCTCAGTAGCTAGAACATTAAACTTCAGATTAACGGTAAGAGACAATGCACCATATGTTTCAACAACACCAGTAAAAGTTGGACAAACACAATTTAAAGATATGATTGTAACTGTTAATGCGGCTTCGGGGCCATTTGCGGTATCAGTTCCAAATACTGCTGTATCTTATGCTGGAGGGTCAACACAAACCATAACCTGGAGTGTTGCTAGTACAACAGCAGCACCAGTGAGTTGTGCAAACGTGAAAATTTCTTTAAGTACAGATGGTGGACAAACTTTTCCTACTGTATTAATTGCAACTACGCCTAATGATGGCACACAAGCATTAGTAATTCCAAATACACCAACCACCACTGCAAGAATAAAAGTAGAAGCAGTAGGAAATATTTTCTTTGATATCAGCAATGCTAATTTCACGATTAGTGGTGCAGCAGCATGTGGTGATCCAACAGGATTAACCACCACTGCAATTGGAGATAATGTGGCTACTTTAAATTGGACTGCCGTTACAAATGCGTTAAGTTATGCAGTAGATTACAAATTGAATACAGCAACAACTTGGACAAGTTTATCAACAGCACAAACAACAACTACAGCTAATTTAACCGGTCTTACACAAGGAACATCATACAATTGTAGAGTTAGAGCAACTTGTTCAGCAGGAAGTGGAAATTATGTAACAGCTAATTTTACCACTACGGCTCCATTTGTATGTAATGCTCCAACAGTATTAAACGCAACTGCAATTACTTCAACAAGTGCAACATTAAATTGGGCTGCTGTTACAGGAGCATCAACATATGCAGTTGATTATAAATTAAGTACAAGCACAACATGGATAAGCGTTACTGCTTCAACAGCATCAACTTCAGTTGCAGTAAGTGGTTTAACAGCGAGCAATATTTATGATTACAGAGTAAGTACAAATTGTGGTGTAAATGGTGCAAGTGGTTTTGCATCAGCACAATTTACTTCTGCTGCTCCATTTGTTTGTAATGCTCCAACAGGATTAACAGCAACATCAATTACATCAACAAGTGCAACATTAAATTGGTCTGTTGTTACAGGCGCTTCAACATATGCGGTAGATTATAAATTGAGTACAAGCACAACATGGATAAGCGTTACTGTTTCAACATCAACAACTTCAGTTGCTGTAAGTGGTTTAACAGCAAGCAGCATTTATGATTATAGAGTAAGTACAGATTGTGGCGTGAATGGCGCAAGTGGATTTGTATCAGCACAATTTACATCAGCATCGGCTTGTGATGCTGCATTTGAACCAAACGAAACTACAGCAACGGCAGCAACAATTGCATCAGGTGCAACCAATACCTCATCAATTAGCTCTGCAACTGATATTGATTATTTCAAAATAACTACAACTGCTGTAAGCAACATCGTTTATAGTCTTGTAGGCCCAGCGGGGGTTGATTTTGATCTTACCATAACTAATAGTGCAGGTACTCAGGTAGGATCTGCAGCAACAGCTTCTTCAACAGAAACGGTTTCATTAACCAACCAAGCTGCAGGAACTTATTTTATTAAAGTTTTTGGTTTTACAGGAGCGTTTAGTGCTACATGTTATACCATAAAAGCAACAGCAACTACAGTAACAAGTTGCAAAAGCAGTAAAGACACCAGCACCAACAATGCAACAACCGGTGCTGCTGTAATTCCGTTTAACACCAATATTACTGGTCAAATAGAAGTAGCAAGTGATGCGGATCATTATAAATTTACCATTACTACAGGCGGAACCATTACTTTAACGCTTACCACTTTGCCTATAAATTATAACCTTCGTTTAGTAAATAGTGCAGGTACTGTATTAGTAACTGCTGCAAACACAGGAACTACCAGCGAAACCATTAATTACACGGCAACTCCAGGTGTTTATTATGCGCGTGTTTATGCGCCAAATACTGCATTTAATGCTACTTCTTGTTATACACTAAGGGTTGCACTAGGCACAGCTGCAAAAGCAGAAAACATAAGTTTAAACAATGGTAATAATGTAACTATTTATCCAAATCCTGCACAGCGTTTATTAAATATTGATTTATCTGGATTTAAAGGTGCTACTGAAATACGTTTATTTGACATCAATGGCCGTCAGATTATAAATCAAAAAGCAAATTTGACAAACAATCAATTAAATTTATCTAAGCTTTACAAAGGAATTTACCTAGTAAAAGTAATGGATAGAAATTCGAATGTTATCGTTACGAAAAAATTCATAAAAGAATAATTCAAAACATAGAAAATAAAAAATCCCGATTGTCAAAAGCAGTCGGGATTTTTTTTGACGATAGGGCGCGAAGGAATTGAAACACGAGGAAACACAAAGTCGAAATGCTTACAGCATTTTTTGACACTAAGTCACGAAGGCGCGAAGACACGAAGTTTATTATAACAAAGTTGCTGGTTAATGGAAAATACTGTCAACCTTTTGAACCACTAAAATTTCAGTAGGAGACTGAAACCTCTGTTAGACACCGTTTTGAAACCGGCGCCAATGGCGAAGAATTGAAACACTAAGTCACGAAGGTGCGAAGACACGAAGTTTTTTTAGAACAAGTTTGCTGATTAATGGAAAATACTGTCAACCTTTTGAACTCATTGAACAAATTGAACATTTTGAAC
>VFKL01000063.1 GCA_009885535.1 Chitinophagaceae bacterium
AACAACAAACAACAAACAACAAACAACAAATAAATAATAAGAAACTGATTTTCCGTAAAATACATCCAACCTCAAAAACCTCTCAAACTTCAGAAACCTCTTAAACCTATCATAAGGGTTGAAAATTTTCAACCCCTACGAAACGTGTTTTTTATTTACATTTGCCCTCAAATCATTAAAAATGAAACAAACTCCATTTACGAATAAACATATCGCACTTGGTGCAAAAATGGCTGAATTCGCTGGATTCAATATGCCTATTTCTTATACAGGAATTAACGATGAGCACGCTGCCGTTAGAAAAAATGCAGGTGTTTTTGATGTGAGTCATATGGGGGAGTTTGTATTAAAAGGTGCTGGTGCATTGGATTTGATACAACGTATTACCACAAATGATGCGTCTAAATTAACCAACGGAAAAGCGCAATATAGTTGCATGCCGAATAACGATGGTGGTATTGTGGATGATTTATTGGTGTATTGTATGGTACAAAACCAATCGTATATGTTGGTTGTAAACGCAGGTAATATTGATAAAGATTGGAATTGGATTGTTGCACATAATACAGAAAATGTGGAGATGCATAATATCTCAGCAAAAACAGCTTTGTTGGCGATACAAGGTCCAAATGCGACTAAAATATTACAAACCTTAACAGATTTAGATTTATTGAATCTGCAATATTACACTTTTGTAAAAGGTACATTTGCTGGAATTGAAAACGTGTTGATCAGTGCAACAGGTTATACAGGCGCTGGCGGCGTAGAAATTTATTTTGAAGATAAAGACAATGATGCAGATAAAATTTGGAATGCTATTTTTGAAGCCGGTGCTTCTTCAGGCATTAAACCAATCGGTTTAGGCGCAAGAGATACCCTGCGTTTGGAAATGGGATTTTGTTTGTATGGTAATGATATTGATGACACCACTTCCCCAATTGAAGCCGGTTTGAGTTGGATTACCAAGTTTACCAAAGAATTTACTAACTCTAAAACATTTGAAAATCAAAAACAACAAGGTGTTACAAAAAAATTAGTAGGTTTTGAAATGGTTGATCGCGCCATTGCGCGCCATGATTTTGAAATCGTTGATGAGACAGGTACTATTATCGGCAAAGTAACTTCTGGTACGCAATCACCCACATTAAACAAAGCCATTGGAATGGGTTATGTAAATGTAGAACATGCTAAAATCGGAACCCTTATTTATATTCGCGTTCGCAATAACGCTGCAAAAGCGGTTGTAGTTAAAATTCCTTTCGAATAAAAAAGATTAAAAATGAGTGTAGAAAACAAACCTGAATTATATACATCCCTTTCTCCAGCGCTTTTAAATTTATACGATATCAATTCTAGTATCGTTGTTATCATCGATGTGTTAAGGGCTACATCTACCATTGCGGCTGCATTATACAATGGTGCTAAAGAAGTTATTCCAGTTAATAACGTGAGTGATTGCATTCAAATTGGTAAAGCAATGAATGCGATTACTGCTGGCGAGCGTGATGGAAAAGTTGCCGAAGGTTTAGAATATGGAAACTCTCCCTTTGAATATCCTCGTTCTTTTATAGAAAATAAAACTTTGGTTTTAACGACTACAAATGGAACCAAATTGCTTCACATGGCCAATAATAACGGAGCCGCTGAAATTGTTACCGGATCTTTTGCCAACCTTGATGCCATTTGCGATTACCTCATAAAAATGAATAAGCCAGTACTTCTTGCTTGCTCTGCTTGGAAAGATAAAATCAATATCGAAGACACGATGTTTGCGGGTGCTGTAGTACATCAAATTAAACAGCATTTCAACATCAATTGCGATGCGTCTAAAATGGCGGAAGGATTGTATTTATCCGCGCAACCTGATTTATTTGAATTCATGAAAATTCAACAAGCATCACATTTCTTGCGATTGTCTGGTTTTGGTTTGGAAAAAGACCTCAGACATTGCTTAACCCCCAACACCGCCAATGTGTTGCCCATTTTTAAAGAAGGAAAATTGATTTGTCGTAAATAGAATGTTCATTTAAACCCCCCGTTTGTATTAATTAATTATTTTCTTCTCCACATTCTATATTGTTCAAACTCTTTCTTCTAACATTTTCCTTTACTTTTGCTAATTGCACTTTTTTGAATCAAAGAAATGGCAATTGTTGAACAACTAAACCATTAAAGGAAATTTATTTTGGCACTACCACATATCATTAAGCATATTTACAACAACGGCACAGACGAAGTTATTAGAAGGGGAAAGAAAATTCATCAATCTGGATTTGTAGAATTGATTGAGCATGACGAACTCATGAGTGCTATTGCATTTAGGGTAAAAGATGATAGCTATGCTACTTTTTATAAAGTGTATATTCAAAAATACACTGATCCTAAATTAATGGCATTGCGTTGCTCTTGTCCGTATAATATGGGTGATATCTGCCGCCATGAAACGGCCGCCCTGTTTAGATTACAGGATATGGCCGATAAAAATATGTTGGGCAACACACTGATTCAATACAATCAATATCACACCATTGCTAAAATGAAGCATATTGATTTAAAGATGATAAAAATGCTTTGTTCATCTATTATTTATGAAGAAGCAGACCTCATGTTACGGACAACAAAAGCCACCATTCTTAAATCTGGCGATGAACGTGTTGAAGCCGAATTAAAATATAACGGTATCACCTATCCGCTGGTGATTCAAAAAAATGAAGAAAGAAATTTTGATACTTCATGCACTTGCGCTGAAACCGCTCATCCTTTATGCGAGCATAAAACATTGCTTTTTTTACAACTCTTAAATGCTTTCGGTTCAAATTATTTTGACAGCATTCGCAACTGGGATAAAGAAAAAAACAAGCTACTTCAAATTTATGGATATAGTTTAAACGATGATTTAACAGACAAATTTGAATTTACATACAAAGAAGGAAAGCCTTTTTTAAAACTGTTGGATCCTTCTATTAAGCGTGTAACACAGGTGGTAGATAACACAGCAAAAGTAGCCACACAATTTATTCAACCACAAGTAGCTGTTGCAACCAATGTGGTGGAAGAAGAAACAAATCATAAAGCATTAGGTATTGTTTTTAATTTCAACACAAAATTATTTCCTGGGTTTTTGATAGAAGCCGTACAAGGCGAAACTGATGAAGACAGAAAAAAATTCCTGAGTAAAATAGAAAATTTAGACCTTACAAAATTTGTTGATACTGAATATTTTATTGATGATGATAAGATGCTGTTTCAACAGGTAAGAAAACTACAAAATACAGAAGTCAATAAATTTCTAAATAGGAATTCTCCATTCAGTGGTTTTTGGGATAATATTATTCAGCAAGATGGTGATGAATTACCAGAAGAAACAAAATCATTAATTGCCGAATATCTCCACCCCAAATTAAAAAAAATATTTGAAGAGCAGGCCAATAATCAGCTCATCTATTTATTGCCACCCACTAAAAAATTCATCACTGCTAACTTAAAAGAAATTGAGTTAAGCAATCAATTCATTTTACCAATTTTTAAAGTAACCGTAAAGCAAGATGACTTGGAAATGGTTTGCATGGTAAAAATCGGCAATCAGCAAATTCCATTTAGTAAAAATCAATGCAAGAGTAACCTCGTTTTTTTACACGACGACGTTTTATATACTTGGCAAAAAACGGAAGATATATTACAAGCCGAAAAGTTTTTGCAACAAGGAAACCTCAAACTTAAAAAATCAGAATGGGCAGAAAAAATGCAGTCTGTTATTCTGCCGCTTACAAAATCGTATCATGTAGAATTCGACAAATCATTAATCAAAGAAGTTAAAAACGTTGTTCCTGAAATAAAGCTACAACTTCAGGAAAAATCTGATTACATGGTATTTATGCCTGTATTCACTTATAACGGAATTGAATCAAAGCAATCAGATCAGCAAACGATTACCATTCCTGATTCAGATAAACTATTAATCATTCATCGAAATAAAACTATCGAAGAAAACTTTATCAATAAGCTAGAGTCATTACATTCAATGTTTGTAAAACAAGATCATAATCAAAGTTTGGTTTTAAAGGGTACGGAGGTTTTGCGCAACAATTGGTTTTTCTTATTCATTGATTCAATGAAAGAAATGAAAATTCCTGTTTTTGGTTTTGAAGCGCTACGAAATTTCAGATTTAATACTGCACGTCCCAATACGCATATACATGTTAGCAGTGGTCTTGATTGGTTTGATGCTAAAATTGAAATTGAATTTGGCGATCAGCGTGTAGGCATTCCCGATATTAAACGTGCAATAGCTGGAAAACAATCTTTTGTTCAACTAGGCGATGGTTCTTTGGGTATTTTACCCGATGAGTGGCTTAAGCGTTATTCGCTTTTATTTAAAGTAGGCGAAGGTAAAAGTGACAAATTGAGATTGTCGAGATATCACATGAGTGTAATAGACGAACTCTATGAAAATAGAGATGATACTGAAATTAGTTTTGCTTTAGATGAGAAGTTTGAAAAATTAAGGGAGTTTAAAAATATACCAGAAATATTGGTGCCGGACACGTTACAAGCTGTTTTGCGTCCGTATCAAATTGCCGGTTATCAATGGTTGAGTTATTTAAATGATGTGGGCTGGGGTGGTATACTTGCTGATGATATGGGTTTGGGTAAAACCGTGCAAGCGCTCACTATGCTCGAACATTTTAAAAAAACAAATGGCTCACTTAAAGCCATAGTGGTTTGTCCAACAACGTTAATTTATAACTGGCAAAATGAAGTTCGAAAATTTACACCTGGCATTACTTATACCGTTCATCATGGAAATGCTCGGGTAAGAGATCATGAAGCCTTAACAAAAAGCAACATCATTATTACGACATATGGCACGTTGCGGAGCGATATCCATATATTTTTAAAAGTACTTTTTGATTATGTGGTTTTGGATGAAAGTCAGGCAATAAAAAACCCAGCTTCAAAAGTAACAAAGGCTGCAAGTTTACTCGTTGCAAAAAATCGGGTATGCATGAGCGGTACTCCACTTCAAAACAATACGTTTGATATTTTTGCCCAAATGAATTTCCTTAATCCAGGTTTATTGGGGAATATGGAATTCTTTAGAAACGAATTTGCTACACCCATAGATAAGTTTGGTGAACCCGAGCAAAAAGAACATCTTAGAAAATTATTGTACCCGTTTATTTTACGCAGAACAAAAGAACAAGTAGCCAAAGATCTTCCCGAAAAAACAGAAACGATTTTGTTTTGCGAAATGGAAACCGAACAAAGAACGATATACGATATGTATAAAAACACGTATCGTGAAAAAATATTGGGCACCATCGATCAACAAGGAATTGATAAATCGCAATTAACCATTTTGCAAGGCTTGATGAAATTGCGTCAGATTTGTGATAGTCCTGCTATATTAAATGAAGAAGATAAATATCCCAATCATTCCATTAAATTGGATGAATTAACCAGAGAAATAACCGAAAATATCGGTGAACATAAAGCATTGATTTTCTCTCAGTTTTTGGGAATGCTTGGTTTGATTAGAGAAAAATTGAAGGAACATCAAATTCCATTTGAGTATTTTGATGGAAGTACTTCGGCAACAGATCGTGAAAAAGCCATTCAAAATTTCCAAAACAATGATGAATGTAGGGTGTTTTTAATCTCATTGAAAGCCGGTGGTGTGGGTTTAAACCTTACCGCAGCCGACTATGTATACATTGTAGATCCTTGGTGGAATCCAGCGGTAGAGCAACAAGCCATTGATAGAACGCATCGTATCGGACAAACGAAAAACATTTTCGCTTATCGCATGATTTGTATAGATACCATTGAAGATAAAATTTTACAATTACAGGAAAAGAAAAAGATACTTGCTAAAGAACTTATTTCAGATGAAACCAGTTTTGTAAAAGCGCTTACGAAAGCGGATGTGGAATATTTGTTTAGTTAATTGATAAAGTCGTTTCATATTGGAACGACTTTATTTTGGATGCATGAATAAATTCTCTACGAGAATTATTTTTTAACACTAAGGCACGAAGACGCGAAGACACAAAGATTTTTTGTTTCACGCAAAGCTCGCAAAGCAGCAAGGACGCAAAGGGATTGAAAAACACGGCAGAAGGTTTTTTTATAAAACAAAGTTGCTAATATGTGAAAGATACTTCCAACCTTTTGAACCTCTTGAACTTATTGAACCTCTTGAACTTTTTTTGGCACGAAGACGCGAAGACACAAAGATTTTTTGTTTCACGCAAAGCTCGCAAAGGAGCAAGGACGCAAAGGGATTGAAAAACACGGCAGAAGGTTTTTTTATAAAACAAAGTTGCTAATAAATGGAAAATGCTTCCAACCTTAAACCATTAAACTATTAAACCAGCGAAGCGAATTAAACTTTTAACTTCCAACCTTTTGAACCTTTTGAACTAATTGAATATTTTTGAACGTCATGAAAACCCTCTAAACCTTGGTGATTCATTACGATGCAATGAAATTTTTTAATCTTTCAAAATCTCGATAATCATTTATAAAAAACAATCTGTTGAAATAAGTGTTGATTGTTTTTAGCATTTTTGAAAACGTGTTTGTTGTTTGATTCTTTTTCATAAAGGTGGATTTAAGTGTTTAAAATAGTATAATACAAATTTATAAAGTGATACTTTCTATAACAAGGGTACAAATGACTGATTTTTGTGGTAGTAATACCAATTAAATTTACTTTTTAGTTCTATTTTTTCTGACATAATGCAGGTATGACAGATTTTTGGGACAATTTCATTGGACCATTAAAGATGTCTAATTGGTACAAATTCAATCTAATCAAGCTTTTGCAACTTATTTTTACGTTTAATAAATTTTAATTCATTTGCACTATAATATCTAACATTATACTCGCTTTTATTGAGTAAAAACAATCTTATATTTGATAATTTTTTTAAAATGAGTTTTATCATAAAATAGAAATTTTGTTTTTTATGCAACATCTAAACGTTTTTGTACAAAAAAAAATTGTATGCTTAAATCTATAAAAAACATAACTCGCTTAAAATCAATCATATAAATTTTGTTAAATGTTTTTTAACAAGAAAGCCCCCTAACCAACCCTTCCCCGGAAAGTTGAATGGAGTTGAAACACTAAGGCACAAAGACGCAAAGACACGAAGATTTTTTGTAAAATAAAGTTGCTAATAAATGAAGAATACTTCCAACCTTTTGAACCTCTCAAACCTCTCAAACCTCTCAAACCTCATAAACCTCTAAAACCTCTCAAACTTCTTAATATCTTAGCACTTTAAAAATGTAATATGAATAAAATCAAAATTTTTTTATGCTTTTTATGCATCGGTATAAATGCTGTTGCACAACAAAAGCCGGTTGCATTTAAGGGTGCTTTAATTTATCCCATAAATGGAGCGCCAATTCAAAATGGAATCCTCGTTGTACAAAATGGGGTTATTTTAAGCGTTGGAAATGATGAAAAGGCAATTCCAGCAAATGCAGAAGTTATTTTGGTAAATGATAAAGTAATTATGCCAGGTTTGGTAGATACGCATTCGCATTTGGGTGGTCCAGAAGGTGGCGATTATTCGAATCCGATAAACCCAGAAGCGCGTGCAATGGATGCCATTGATCCAACAAGTGATGGATTTAAAAAAGCATTGGCGGGTGGCATTACTACTATAAATGTAATGCCAGGTTCGGGGCATTTGATGAGCGGACAAACCGTTTATTTAAAAATGCGCGATGGAAAAATTATCGAAGATTTGTTGTTTACCAATGAGAAAGGTGTTTATGGCGGTTTGAAAATGGCAAATGGTACCAACTCGATGAGAAGCGGTTCGGGCTTTCCTGGAACAAGGGCAAAGAGCGCATCGCTGGTAAGGGAATTGTTTTTAAAAGCGCAGGCGTACAAAAAGAAAATGGATAAAGCGGGAAAAGACAGCAGCAAAATGCCCGAAAGAGATTTAGCCATGGAGCCATTGGTGGAAGTTTTAACTGGAAAAAGAGTGGTTCATTTTCATACCCATAAATCTAATGATATATTAACGGTGTTGCGTTTATCAAAAGAATTTGGTTTTAAACCGGTTTTGCATCATTTATCAGAAGGTTGGAAAGTAGCCGATGAAATTGCAAAAGCGGGATTACAAGCTTCTATTATTGTTATTGATGCCCCAGGCGGAAAAATGGAAGCCATCAATTTAACTTTAGAAACTGGCGCAAAACTTGAAAAATCGGGTGTACCGGTAGCGTTTCATACCGATGATGGCATTACTGATTCGAGATTGTTTTTACGTGCTGCTGCACTTTCTGTTAGAGCAGGCATGAGCAGAGATAAGGCGCTCGAAGGACTTACCATCGTGGGTGCCAAAATGCTCGATTTGTCTTCAAAAGTTGGCTCATTAGAAAAAGGAAAAGATGCAGATTTTATTATTTTATCTGGCGATCCATTTAGTGTGTACACCAAAGTAGAGCAAACTTGGGTTGAAGGAAGTAAAAAATATGACATTTCAAATCCTGCTGATAGGGCATTTTTAAACGGAGGTTATGGTGTTTTTTCATCAGATAGAGGCGAATTTCACCATCATGGCGATGAAGAAGAAGATGCTAAAGCGGGTAATTAATTTGGAAAATATATACTTAAAAATAAAATCGTACAAACATTAAAATATGAAAAAATCATTTTTGGTTTTATTGATTTCAACTTTCGCACCGATATATTTATTGGCACAAATTGCCATTAAAGCCGAAATCGTTTACCCTGTTTCTGCCGCTCCAATAAAAGATGGTGTTATTTTAATAGAAAATGGCAAAATAAAATCTGTAGGGAAGGCAGCAGAAATAACAATTCCATCAAATTATAAAATATACGAATCTAAAACCGTTACGCCGGGTTTGATAGATGCACGTACCTTAATTGGAATGTCGGGGGTTTTAAATATGCCAGTAGACCAAGATCAGCTGGAAAAATCAAATCCCATTCAACCCGAACTTAGGGCTATTGATGCGTATAATCCAGAAGAAGCCTTGGTAAAAGTGGCGCGTGAATATGGAATAACCACCATTCATACCGGACATGGTATTGGTGCGTTGGTAAGCGGACAAACCATGATTGCAAAAACCAAAAAAGGCACTACTGATGAAGTGGTTGTAAAACCATTTTCGATGTTGGCCATGACGATAGGTCATTCTGTATCGGAAAAGTTTACATCGCCGGGTACAAAAGCAAAACAGATTTCAATGATTAGGTCCGAATTGCTGAAAGCGCAGGTTTATATGAAGAAAATGTTGGATAAAGACAGCACCAAGCATCCTACATTTGATTTAAAAATGGATGCGTTAAGTAAATTATTGAAAGGCGAGGTAAAAGCATTGATTACGGCAAATAAAGCGGTAGATATTATGAATTCTATTAGATTATCTAAAGAATTTGGGTTTAAACTGGTATTAGATGGTGCCGCGGAAGCATATCGATTGATAGATGAAATTAAAAAAGCAAATGCGGAAGTTATTCTTCACGCTACAATGGCCAGAAACGAAGATGACATGTTGAACATGACCAGAGAATCGGCCTCAATACTTACAAAAGCGGGCATTTCGGTGAGTATTGAAAGCGGATATGAAGGCTACGTTCCAAAAACCAGAATTGTATTATTTGAAGCAGCATTAGCAGCCGCTTATGGATTAACTTTCGACGAAGCATTGAAAACGATTACTATAAATCCAGCAAAATTATTGGGGGTTGATAGTAGAATTGGTTCCTTAGAAGTAGGAAAAGATGCTGATATGGTATTGTTTAACGGCGATCCATTTGAATACACAACCAATGTTACCAACGTTTTGATAGATGGGGTGGTGGTTTATGATAAAATAAAATAATGGAATTTTTAATCCACGGTTGAAACCTTAGCCTATGAAAAATCGTGTGGAAAGAAGAAAAAAATTTTATTATTTACTTTTTATAACGATTGGATATCTGCAACGGACCAAATTTATTTGTTCTAAATAGCTAATACATCGGCATTTTACGGAAAAAGATTGGTCTCAAAAAAAAGTCAAATTCGTATTATTTATTTGAGGTGGTTTATTAATACGGACGCTTTGCTTATTTGTGATATTGCAATATTACGTGTACCCAGCTCAAATAGCCAAATATTTTCACTAAAGTTTATTCACTATTTTATTCATGAAAATCTACTTGTGCTTCCCTTGGTTTTTATGCTTCATTTTTAATATGTTTAACGGTTTAAATCGCTATACTGGTTTAAACCCAAATTTTGCAGTTGAAATCTATTACAAGAAAAAAATGCTGCAAATACAAGCGTTTGCTTGACTTTTTGATCTTACCATATTTCATGTGTATTTTATAGTTTGTTTTTGGTCACATGGTATAGCCTTAATTATCTTTTCCGTTTGGTTTGAGCTAATTCTTTTGGCTATTTCAATATGTTCTCAACCAAAAAATCGGCTCAAACACATGTCTTTATTGCCTTTTTCCCTTTCATCACGATTCCAACTGCAAAATCCGGGTTAAAACTAGAAATTTTTATGAGTGAAGAATGTATAAGCCCAAACTAAATTTTCTACATGTATAATTTTTGAATTTAATGTGACTCCGCTTATAAAATAATGTGTAAAAAATTGTTTAATTAATATCATAATTATTAAGGTAATATTTCAACATTATAAGTTTGATTTTTTATGAAAATTAAATATTGTCTCAGCCCTATTAATAAATTATTAACATTCCGTTTACATATTGTAATTGCTGAAAAAAATTTTAAATTTGGTTTGTTAAATTTTAGAAAAAGTGTGTGTGGGTAAGAATGATGTCTTGTTTTACTTTATAAACAGCTATTGATTCAACAACATTGAATTGAGGTGCTGTTTCTTTATTTTGGCTATTGAGTATCTAAAAATATAAATCACTTTAAGCAAAAACCATGAAAAATTTTACATCTGTAGTTAAAAACACCAACCCGTTTTTAAAAACATTCCTTTCCATTGTATTGTCTGTATTGCTTTTTGCTCAAAATGGAGTAGGGCAAACATATTATGCGATGTCTGGTGGTAATTACACTGAAACATTTACTGGTTGGAC
>VFKL01000104.1 GCA_009885535.1 Chitinophagaceae bacterium
GGTACTAAAAGTCAGAACGAAAATGAGCGCGAGAGCGATTATTAAGTTCTGACTTTTTTCTTCATTCACTTTCTGTTTCTCGCTTTTATTCAAAAAATCACTATCGTTATTTAATAAATTCTACAAAATCTATTACCACTCGGTTAGATAATTGTCCTCCTAAGGGTACGATGTTGTTTTATAATACAATAGTTTTTTTGTAAAATAACAAATTGATTTAATGCCTCAGAGGAAATTCTGGGGCATTTTTTATGAATAGATTTTGAAGAATTGTATAAAATTCGCTATGAAAATTTGTATATTTAGGTATGAATCGTAAGGAACATTTTCATTTAGATTTTATAGTTGATCAGTTAACGAACTCAATTAGAAATGTTGTTTCTGGCGATTCTTTTCAAACAGAGATTTCAAGATTCACAAAGGCAGATTGTAAAACTACTTTAAAGAAAAATGGTTGGAACTTTGATTGGAAAGCTGAACTTGATGATGATATGAATGAAGTGT
This sequence comes from Chitinophagaceae bacterium, assembly GCA_009885535.1. Classification (GTDB taxonomy): domain Bacteria; phylum Bacteroidota; class Bacteroidia; order Chitinophagales; family Chitinophagaceae; genus Ferruginibacter. The sequence goes on from VFKL01000104.1 coordinate 505, forward strand.
ACAAGTTGACAATTGCAGGGAATATAAATATCATTCAAGGTGTCTTAAGTATAAGGAGAGAAAAAGATCATATTTTTATGAATCTGCTGGAAAATGCTCCTTTTAACATTGGAAAAAATAAACAATACGAAGGCGTGGCTGGTAATTTGGTTGCCTATGCGTGTAAGATTTCTTTTCAAGCCGGGTTTGAAGGATTTTTAGCTTTTACTGCGAAAACAAAATTAATTAAATACTATGAGGAAAATTTAGGAGCTATACATTTTGGCAGTCAAAGAATGTTGATCCAAACTCATTCGGCTAAACTACTTGTAGAAAAATATTTTAAAACATAAAAAAATGGGATATATAAAAGAACCTAAAGGTGTTGACTTTATCATTAATAGTAACCCTTTGACAGATAAAGATCGAAATGATATTAGTAATCTGATAGCGGACTATAAGAAAAAGTCAAAACAATTGATGGGGAAAAAATCAATCAAAACTGGTCGAAAAAACGTTGCGGCATAGGTTTGATGTTTTTCATTTCATGAATAAATTTTACAAAATCCATCACCACTCGGTTAGATAATTGTCCTCCTAAGGGTACAGTGTTGTTTTATAATACAATAGTTGTTTTGTAAAATAGCAAAGGATATAATGCCTCAGAAGAAATTCTGGGGCATTTTTTATTTTCAGAAAAATACTTATCTTTAGCGTTAGTAACTTAATTGGTAAGTATGATTGTTTCATTTGGAGATAAGGACACCCAAAAAATTTGGGAGGGCATTAGGGTGAAATCGCTTTCAACTGAAATTCAAGAAATAGCAAGAAGAAAGTTGAGAATGTTAAATAACTCTGTTGATGTTAATGATTTAATGATTCCACCTTCCAATCGGTTGGAAAAGCTAAAAGGGAATCTGAAAAATTATTACTCTATCAGAATTAATAATCAATGGAGAGTTATTTTTAAATGGAAAAACGGTAATGCCAGCGAAGTATCAATTATTGATTACCATTAAAATATTTTTTATGCAACAGTTAAAAAACACACATCCCGGAGAAATTCTAATGGAAGAATTTTTAATTCCTTTGGAAATATCTGCTTACAGACTTTCTAAGGATATTTGCATACCTCAAACCAGAATTTCAGAAATTCTTAAATGCAGAAGAAGTATTACCGCTGATACAGCTTTGAGGTTGTCAAAATACTTTGGTAATAGTCCAAAATTTTGGCTTGGGCTACAAGATGACTTTGATATTGAGGAACAACAAAAATTAAAAAGTCTAGATTTTAAAAACATAAAGCAGTATAATAGAAAGGCCGCTTAAAGATTTATAATCTAAAAAACGCATCAAATCCATCACAACCCGGTTAGATAATTGTCATCATAAGGGTACAGTGTTGTTTTACAATACAACAGATAAGCCGACCATTTGGTCGGCTTTGTTATTTATTCCATGTGTTATTTTAATTTACTCTAGATTCTCCAGGTCGTTGAGGTCCTTAGCTCTGCCTGCAATTTTTTTAGCTGTAATAAGATCATTTCGATTGATTGTTCTTATTTTTAAATCATCATCATCCTCAAAAAATACGGCTTTTTGGAAAACATCTTCGAAGTTTAATCCTTCTATTTTTACCATAATGTCTATTGCTACCGGAGGAGTACCAAAAGTAAATACATCCCAAATTGGATGTGATAAAAAGTTAGATTCGGTCATGTCAAATAAAGGCATGCCGAAAATTTGAAATGCTTTTATTATTCTTTTATAGTTTTCAGAAGTTCTTTCCACCCATAAATCCATATCTCCTGTAGTTCTAGAATAGCCATGTAAAACCACTGAATATCCACCTACCAAAATATATTTCACTTCCGCTTTGTTTAGAGCGTTTAGAAAGTCTCTGAAATCCTCGTGAAAAATGTTAGCCATTTCGCTTCAAATTTTTTACATGAAATTGATTTCTGTCCATTTTAGGGGGAGTATTATTACTATATCGGTAAGCGACACTATTTAAATAGGCGGTTAATGACAATCTCTCTTGCCAAGTTATTTTTTTATAATAATCTGAATGATTGGCAGCCTCTGCCATTGTTTGAGGCTTAAATGCAGTCCTATCTAGTTTTAAAAAATCCATATCCGAAATTAGCTTTTTTTGTTTTAAATATTCAAAATAATGAAATCAAATTAAGCAAATCCATCACCACTCGGCTAGATAATTGTCATCCTAAAAGGGTACAGAGTTGTTTAATAACACAATAGTTGTTTTGTAAAATAACAAATGATTTAATGCCTCAGAAGAAATTCTGGGGCATTTTTTATTTTTATTTTGTAATTTCATAGAAATCTTAAATCACTTGTATGCCCGAGATAAGTCGCTTTTTTGGAATTATAATAAGGATGTATTTTGGAGATCATAATCCGCCACATTTTCATGCAATTTATCAAGACTCAACTGCGGAATATGACATTAATACGTTAAAGATTATTAGAGGACAGTTGCCAGCAAGAGCACATGCATTGGTTTTAGAGTGGGCTTTTATACACAGAGATGAGTTGTTGGAAGATTGGAAATTGGCATCTGAAATGAAAGAGATTAAAAAAATAGAGCCACTAATTTAATTGGATCAAAATGAATAAAATTATTGCATTTAAAATTCAGGAGAATTTCCAGATTTGGCTTCAATTTCAAGATGGAGAATCAAAAGTTATTGACTTTACAACTTTAATTGGAAAAGGTATCAGTGCGCCACTTTTAGATAAAGATTATTTTAATCAAGTATCTATTGATAATGGAGGTGGTTTAGAGTGGCCTAATGGAATGGATTTCTGCCCTAATTTTTTAAAAGACTATACCTCTGATTTAGTTGTTCAATCTTGACAAACTCCAATAAATCTAATATCACCCGGTTAGATAATTGTCCTCCTAAACATACTAAAAGTCAGTACGAAAATGAAAGCAAGAGCGATTATGAAATTCTGACTTTTTTCTTCATTCACATTCTGTTTCTCGATTTTATTCAAAAAATCACTGTCGATATTTAATAAATTCTATAAAATCTTTTACAACTCGGTTAGATAATTGTCCTTCTAAACGTACAGTGTTGTTTTATAATACAACATACAAGCCGACCATTTGGTCGGCTCTATTATTTTTGAATCACGCTAAATTTTGCTCAATTATATTTCTCCTAGCAACCAATTAAAAACATTTAAATGATGTACACCACCTCCTCGATTAGGAGTAAATGATTCTGTTGTTAGTAAGTACTTTGGATAATTGTCATTAATCCTTTCTAATGAACCATATTCGCGCTCAACAGTTTTTTCATCTGTTAATTGCCATGCAATTTGATAGTATTCAATATCTCCAGTAGGCGTTTTACATACAAAGTCAACTTCGCTATTGCGACTCTTTCCTGTCCAAATTTTATAACCTCTGCGAAGTAATTCTAAATAAACAACATTTTCCAGAATGTGTCCCCGGTCTGTGATTCTCTCTTTTCCTGCTAATACGTTCAGCAATCCAGCATCTACTAAGTAGTACTTTTCTTGAGTTGCTAATTGCTTTTTACCTTTTAAATCAAATCTGTTTACTTTATAAAATACAAAACTTGCAGTCAAATATTCAAGGTATTTTTCAACTGTAGAATGATGTATACTTTGCCCATCTTGTTTCAATGATTTTGAAATATTGCTGGGTGAAAGAGCATTGCCGATATTTGTTGCTACAAATTTTACGATATTAGAGAAAGCTCTTTTGTCATTTATTTGGTATCGTTGTGTTATATCCTTTTCGATTATCGTTGTATAAATTGCTTCCAAGTATTCATAAATTTTATCGTAACCTCCTTCGCGTAACTCAACTCCTTTTGGTAGTGAGGTTTCATTTACATAATCAAAAAACAATGCCTCATAATTAAGATATTTATTGCTGGTCTCAATATTTCTTGCCGTAAGATATTCATGAAAAGAAAAAGGTAAAATAGAAATTTCAATATATCGGCCACTTAACAATGTAGCCAATTCACTACTCAACAAAAATGCATTCGAACCAGTGATATACACATCAGTATTTTTAGTAGCAAAAAGCCCATCCACCAATTTTTCAAATAGAGGAATATTTTGAACTTCATCTAAAAAAATGTAATTAGGTTTATCAGCTTTTAGTTTCTTTTTGATGTCAAAATAGATGTCATCCCAATTTTTATTTAAATAATTTTCCGGTAATTCAAAATTGTAAAACTGAATTTGCCGTTTACCAATGCCCATTTTATGTAATTGTTCCAGGTATATATCAAAAAGAGTAGATTTCCCTGATCTACGTAAGCCACTGACTACTTTTATCAAATCTTTGTCTTTAAAGGAAAGTAGCTTGTCTATATATTGCTTTCTATTGATGTATTTAATCACTCTTCAAAAATAGCTATAAATTATCAAAACTTGCAAAAAATGCAAGTTTTGATAATTTAACGAGAAATATTGTCCTATTAAAAAACGCATCAGATCTTTCACCACCCGGTTAGATAATTGTCCACCTAAGGGTATTAAAAAGTCAGTACGAAAATGAGAGCGAGAGCGATTATTGAGTTCTGACTTTTTTCTTCATTCACTTTCTGTTTCTCGCTTTTATTCAAAAAATCACATTTTTAATTTAAAAATTTCAAAAAATCCATCACCACTTGGTTTGATAATTGTCCTCCTAAACATACTAAAAGTCAGTACGAAAATGAAAGCAAGAGCGATTATGAAATTCTGACTTTTTTCTTCATTCACATTCTGTTTCTCGATTTGATTAAATCAAATTATTTTTTATCAGAAAAAACGCCAACAAAGCCATCACCACACGGTTAGATAATTCTTCTCCGAAGCGTAGTATATTGTATTATAAATAATTAGAAAGAGGCTGCCCTTTTGAGACAGCCTCTTTTATTTGTAATAATATTTTCTCTTTTATAACTTCCCCACCATATTAGCCGGTATCACCCATTGGTCAAATTCTTCTGGTGTAAGATAGCCTAATTTTACCGCCATCTCTTTTAAGGTTGTGCCTTCTTTATGTGCCGTTTGCGCAATTTCTGCCGCTTTGTAATAACCAATTTTTGGGTTTAATGCCGTTACCAACATCAATGAATTATCTACGTGCTTTTTAATGTTAGATTCAATTGGTTCAATGCCAACAGCACATTTATCATTAAACGAAACACAACCATCTCCAATCAATCTTGCACTATGTAAAAAATTAAAAATCATTACCGGCTTAAATACATTTAATTCAAAATGTCCGTTGCTTCCACCAATGCCAATGGTAACATCATTTCCCATTACTTGTGCTGCGATCATGGTTAATGCTTCACATTGAGTAGGATTAACTTTACCTGGCATAATTGATGACCCTGGCTCGTTATCAGGAATAAATAATTCACCAATTCCACTTCTTGGGCCGGATGATAACATTCTAACATCATTGGCGATTTTCATTAGACTTACGGCTACCGTTTTCAATGCACCATGTGCTTCTACTATGGCATCGTGTGCGGCTAATGCTTCAAATTTATTTTCTGCTGTTACAAATGGCAAGCCTGTTAATTGAGCAATATGTTTGGCTACGTTTACATCATAATTTTCAGGTGTGTTGATTCCTGTTCCAACAGCTGTTCCACCCAATGCCAATTCGCTCAAATGTGCCAACGTATTTTTTATAGCCTTTAATCCATGATTTAACTGTGACACATATCCGCTAAATTCTTGTCCAACGGTAAGTGGGGTAGCGTCCATAAAATGTGTACGTCCAATTTTAACCACTTGCATAAATTGTTTGCTTTTCGCATCCAATGTATCTCTTAATTTTTCAATTCCTGGAATGGTGGTTTCCAAAAGCATTCTGTACGCTGCAATATGCATCGCAGTTGGAAAAGTATCATTACTCGATTGTGATTTATTTACATCATCATTTGGATGAATAAATTTTTCTTTGTCGATTAATTGGCCGCCATTTAATACATGTGCACGATAAGCAATTACTTCATTTACATTCATGTTGCTTTGCGTACCACTTCCAGTTTGCCAAACTACTAATGGGAAATAATCATTTAATTTTCCTTCCAAAATTTCGTCGCAAACTTTTCCAATTAAATCACATTTTTCTTTGCTTAAAATACCTGCATCAAAATTGGTTAAAGCAGCAGCTTTTTTTAAATAAGCAAATGCGCCAATGATTTCTTTTGGCATTTTGTTAATGTCTTGAGCGATTTTGAAGTTGTCGATACTTCTTTGTGTTTGAGCGCCATAGTAAGCTTCCATTGGAACACTTACTTCGCCCATAGTGTCTTTTTCAATTCTGAATTGCATGGTTTATTTATTTTCCTGTGAATATTGCTTTTCTTTTTTCTAAAAATGCGGTGGTGCCTTCTATCATATCGGCTGTTTCAAAACAAGCGCCAAATGATTCCACTTCTTTTTCGTAACCCGATTTGCCATTGGTATATGCGCTATCGCTAACCACCGCTATATTTATACACTCAATAATTTTACTGATAGCAATGGGTGCTTTTGAATTGATGGTGGTTAATATTTCAATGGCTTTTGGCAAAAGATTTTCAGACGTAGTAATGTGATTTACTAAATTTAATCTCAGCGCTTCATTAGCATCGATAATCTGTGCGGTCATTTGCAATTCCATGCTTTTCCCTTTTCCTATCAATTGGGTTAAACGCTGTGTTCCTCCATATCCTGGTATCAATCCTAGATTCACTTCCGGCTGACCAAATTTTGCATTTTCACTACATATTCTAAAATGACAAGCCATGGCCAGTTCGCATCCACCACCCAATGCAAATCCATTTACAGCAGCAATTACGGGCTTAGTACTATTTTCAATTTTAAAAAATACGTCTTGCCCACGCTTTGAAAGTGTCATGGCTTCATCCTTGCCATAACTTGAAAATTCGGCGATATCTGCGCCAGCCACAAATGCTTTTGTTCCAGCACCTGTAATGATTGCAGACTTTATTTCATCACTTGCAATAATTTCGTCCATTACATTATTCAAATCATCAAAAACAGATTTGTTTAATGCATTCAATTTATCTGGGCGGTTTATGGTTACCGTTAGTATCCCATTTTCAAGATTTGTAATGATTGTTGAATACATATTATAAGTTTAAAAGTTCCTGTTTTGTGCTACCCAATCTTTTATATAACTGGCTATTTCTGTTGTTGTAGTTCCCGGTGCAAATAATTTCCCTACACCCATTTCGCTCAATTGTTGCATGTCTTCTTCGGGGATAATTCCTCCACCGGTTAGCAACACATCATTCATTTCTTTTTCTTTCAATAACGCAATAATTTTTGGAAAAACAGTCATGTGCGCACCGCTTAAAATACTTACACCTATTGCATCTACGTCTTCTTGTAATGCAGTATTTACAACCATTTCAGGTGTTTGACGAAGGCCGGTGTAAATGACTTCCATTCCTGCATCTCTAAGTGATGTAGCAATTACTTTTGCACCACGATCGTGGCCATCCAATCCAACTTTTGCTACCAATACTCTAACGGGTCTTTGCATAACTAATTATTTATTTTGGTTAATGCTGATTGTATTCTATTTATGGTTTCTTCTTTTCCAATAAGATGGGCAATTTCAAAAACAGCAGGTCCAAATTTTCCACCTACCAACATAATGCGCATAGGCAATTGCAATTCACCTGGTTTTATTTCTTTTTCTGTTGCCAATTGTTTAAAACAATTTTCAATTTCGATCACTTCCCAATTATTTATTGTGTTTATTTTGGTAAAAAGTAATTCAAAAAATGATTGTTTATTTTCATTCCATTTTGGATTTACAGCTTCTGTATCTAATGTTTGAGGTGCTTCGAAAAAATATATGGCTTGCTCATAAAAATCAGAAATTAGCGCACATCTTTCTTTTACTAAGCCAATCACCGTTTTAAAATAATTGTCGTTTTTGGTGTCTATATTTTTTATTTCAAAAAGATTTTTTACCAGAGGATATAAAGCTTCTGTAGTTGATTTTTTAATCCATTCGTGGTTGAACCATTTTGCTTTTTCATAATCGAATTTCGCGCCACTTTTATGCACGCGTTCAATTGAAAATTGTGCGGTCAATTCTTCCATTGAAAATAATTCTTGCTCTGTTCCGCCATTCCATCCCAACATGGCCAATAAATTTATAAAGGCTTCAGGCAAAAATCCTTTTTCTTTAAATCCTTCGGTAAATTCATCGCTCCGTGGGTCAGTCCAATTCATGGCATAAACAGGAAAGCCAAATTTAGCACCATCGCGTTTGCTCAACTTTCCATTTGGACCAAGTATCAACGGAAGATGCGCCCATTGTGGCATTTGGTCAAGTCCAAACAAATATTTCCACAATAAAATATGAACCGGTGCGCTACTCAACCATTCCTCGCCTCTAAAAGCATGACTTATTTTCATTAAATAATCATCAACCACAACAGCCAAATGATACGTAGGCATTCCGTCGCCTTTAAGTAATACTTTATCATCCACTACATTAGATTCAAAACTTACTTCATGATGTATCATGTCATTGAAAGAAATGATTTCGTTTTCAGGCATTTTTATACGAATCACATGAGGCTTTCCCTCTTGTAAATATTGCTGTACAACTTCGTCTGTTAGTGTAAGTGAGTTTTGCATTTTCTTACGAATGCGTGCATCATATTGTGGTGAAGGATTTTCTTCGGTTTTATATTCCGAACGCATTTTTTCCAAATCTTCTGTGGTATCAAATGCATAATACGCTTGACCATTTTGTATCAATTGGTCTGCATATTTTCTATACATTTCTTTGCGTTCACTTTGGCGGTAGGGGCCGTATTCACCTGGTTTTGCCGGACTTTCATCTGGTTCAATGCCGCACCATTTTAAACAGTTGTAAATATAATCTTCTGCACCTGCTACAAACCTTGATTGGTCTGTGTCTTCTATGCGTAGAATAAATGTTCCATTATATTTTTTGGCAAATAAATAATTGTATAAAACTGTTCTAACACCACCTAGATGTAACCCACCTGTAGGACTTGGCGCGAACCTTACCCTTACTTTACTTCCGTTATTTTCACTCATAGTTGACTGATTAATCGATGTGATATTTCGCTGCAAAGATAAGTTTTGAATGATGTTATTTTGCAACAAAAATATCTAGTATTTTAAAACACCATTTGAATCCCTGCATTCAAAGCCAATTCAATCATTGGGTTTAGTGAACGCTCTCTTTCATCAGCAGAAATCTGTTCATGAGTTGGTATAACGTCTGAAATAGTCAGTAATGTAGCCGCTTTTTTACCAAGCGTGTTTGCATTGGCAAATAACGCGAAAGCTTCCATTTCTACTGCAAGGCAATTATGTGTCGAAACTATTGCGGGTAATCCTGGATTTTTTCTATAAAAAACATCGCTTGAATGTAC
>VFKL01000012.1 GCA_009885535.1 Chitinophagaceae bacterium
TGTTGACGTGGCTGTCACAACCAATGGGGCTGAAGGTTGAGTTAAAGTGATCGATTGGCTCGTTACACAAGTATTGGAATCTTTTACATAAACAAAATGTGCTCCAGCCAATACTGAGGCAAATGAAGATGAGGATTGATATACACCCGCATCCAATTTGTACGTATAGGTTCCTTTTCCGCCAACTGCTGTACAATTAATATTTGTAGATCCACCAAACTCTATTATCCGTCCAGATGTGGCGCTTAACGTAAGTGCAGTAGGTTGTGCGATAATTAGGGTAACCGATTTTGCAGATCCCACTGAATCCGTAATGATATAAGTATAGGTGCCCGCAAATACAGTAAATGTACCGGTTCCTACGTAAGGTAAAGTTCCACCGGTAGCCGAAATCGTTATGGTGGACGTGCCGCCATTACATAAAATATTTGATGAAACGCCTGTGCAAGTTAATGTAGTAAGAGGTTGTGTAATGGTTAATACACGTTGGATCAAACAACCTTTTGCATCTTTTATATTTATTGAATAACTACCTGCTGGTATATTCGTAAACACCGTTGAAGTTTGATATGCTCCACCATTTAATGAATAAGTATATGGAGCCGTTCCACCACTAACCCCACTTACCGTAATGGTTGTTCTCGCTCCGAATTTAGTTATAGTTCCGCTACTAACTGTTGCTGTTATTGCAGATGGTTGTGTTATCGTTAAGGTTGAAGAACGACTTACCCCATTAGAATCCAAAATCGTAAATGTGTATGTACCTGCAACTTTTGAAAATCTTCCTATGCCTGTGTAAGGAGCCGTGCCACCACTAGCCGTTACCGTTATAAAAGAACTATCGCCATTACATGCAATCAAAGTTGGCGTAGCTGTCACAACCAATGGGGCTGAAGGTTGTGTTAAGGTAATATTTCGAGTAACAACACAAGCGTTTCCATCTTTAATGAAAATAACATACGTTCCAGGAATTAAGCCTGTAAAATTTCCTGTAGATTGATACGTTCTATTGGTGATTTTATACCTTAATGTACCTGTTCCACCAGTCGCCACCACATTAATTGAACCTAAACCCCCGTACTCGATAATTCTTCCAATTGTAAGAACTAGAACTACTTGAGGTGGCTGTGGAATATTTAAAACAGTTGATTTTGAAGCTCCTACAGCATCTGTAACTATAAAAGTTTGTGTTCCACCCAAAGAACTAATTGTGCCAATTCCAAGATAAGGAGGTGTTCCACCAGTTGCAGAAACCGTAACGCTTGATGCGTTTCCATTACATGTAATTGTAGAATAATTAGCCGTGCAAGTTAGCGTACTTGCAGGTTGTGTTATTGTTATTGCACGTTGAATAATACAACCATTTGATTCTTTTATATAAATTACTTGAATTCCTGCAGTCACATTTGAAAACAAATTTGATGTTTGATATACTCCACCATTTAATGAATAAGTATACGGTGCTATTCCACCACTAACCCCACTTATCGTAATTGTAGTTTTAGCCCCATAAACAGCAATTGTTCCGCTACTAATTGTTGCTGTTATTGCAGATGGTTGTGTTATCGTTAAGGTTGAAGAACGACTTATCCCATTAGAATCCAAAATCGTAAACGTGTACGTGCCAGCAACTTTTGAAAATCTTCCGGTGCCGGTGTACGGAGCCGTACCGCCACTAGCCGTTACCGTTACGAAAGAACTGTCTCCATTACATGCAATTAATGTGGGTGTGGCTGTAATATTTAATGCTGCGGAAGGTTGCGTTAAAATAACTGATATGCTCTTTACACAATTATTGGAATCTTTTACATAAACAATATGAGTGCCAGCTAAAACAGTTGAAAATATATTTGAAGTTTGATACAACCCTGCATCTAATTTGTACGAATAGGTTCCTTTTCCACCACTTGCTGTACAAGTAATATTTGTTGAACCACCAAATTCAATAATTCTTCCGGATGTAGAGTTGAAGGTAAGTGCAGTAGGTTGTGTAATAGTTAGCGTAACTGATTTTGAATTACCAACTGCATCATTTACAACGTAATTAAATGTGCCTGCATTTGCATTAAAAGTACCCACTCCTGTATACGGCGGGATTCCTCCGGTTGCAGATACTGAAACTATTGAAGTACCTCCATTACATAATATAGCGGTATTCGATATGTTTACATTTATAATATTTAATAACGCGCTTGGATATTCATAAATACCCGCATCAGGGTTACCAACAATTTGGATGTTACCAAAATCATTATTTACACCTGTGTATCTACCAAAATTAATTGCAGGGCTAGTGTTGTTTAAATTATAATTCCATAGCTCTGGATTAACGTTGGTGGTATCAGAAAATATTTTTTCACGACTTGATATTTCAAGATTATTACTTGTATTTAAATTTCCGCCCAAAATGGCTCTTCCCACAATATGATAAACATTATTAGAATGAGAAAACTTTTTACGACTTGTATCATAAATAGCTTGATTATTATTGGTCATCCAAAAGACATTATTTCTTGAATCGTAAAGGGTATCTTTTGTTAAATTTATTTCAGAGGAATATTGCAAAATGCGCAAACCTCCGTAATTATAAACACTTGGATTTTTGGGAAAACTTGGCCAATTTGTAAAGCCGACAAATGATTGGCCATCATTGTAAACATCAAGTCCAAATTTTGGGCCACTAAATCTAGAATTTTCATTCTCTACAAAAACATTATTCCAAAATTTTAGATTTGAACTATTTGATGCAAAAACTCCATTCGTTGAAGTGAAGCAAATTACAGCTGTATTGATTATTTTATTATAAGCAAAAGTATCGTTATCACAGCCTATAGTTGAATTTTCTGTAATGTTTCCAATTTCAATCGCACCTGCACAATCAATTATTGTATTATAAATTATCTTACTGCTATCGAAATTGTTGATAATTTCTATACCAACACCATTAAGGCCAGATCCTGAAGCAGTTGCTCCTGAAAAAGCCCAACCTCCTTTTATGTAATTATTTTGTATTAAATTAAATTTTCCTGATTGTAATATTAATGGAACAGCGCCGATGTCATTTCCGCCAGATGTATCACCAACATTTTTAAAATTTGTGAATTTATTATTGATAATTGTGTTTCTACTGCCACAAACAGAAACGCCATATCCAATATTATTAAATTCACAGTTTTTAATGATACAATTGTTAACCGTTGAGCTGGTGCCTTCTTCTCCTAACAAAATGCCCATTGCCGTGAAAGCGGTAGAAACCTTATCATTTATAGGAAACCGATAATCATTGAATTGTAGTCCATCAACTACTATAAAATTTACGCCATTAAATGCCAGTACGATACGACTACGACCGATTACTACACTTGGATTAGGGAACAAAAAATTGGGTAAGTCTCCTGTACCATAGTTTGTAAAAACTATTGGATTTTGAGCTGTTCCACTTGGACAAACATACCCATTATTAGCCCACCATTTTAAACTACCAAAATCATTTCTCCCGTTAATAAATACATCACCGCGCTTGAATGCAAAAGTGTCACCTGCTCGTGCAAATCCACTGTTACCAAATGTTTCAAGCTTTATTAATGTTTTCCAAGGTGTGTTCGAATTTTGTGCTTGATCATTGGTGTAACTATCGTTTCCAGATGTGCTGAAATAGAATTTTCGCGCATTTGCTTCGAGTGAAAATAAATTCAACACTAATGTTAAACAAGAAAATAAAAATAAAAACCTCTTACTAAATGACATAATTAATCAACTTGAAATATACTGTTTTAAATAAAATTTAAAAAATACTCAAGTTTTCAAGATGTATTAAAAAATACATTATTAGGTTGCGGATTACGTTTTTTTTATTAATTGTAAAAATATTGAATTTATTAGTAACAATCAAATTTTCAAGACATTATTTTAAAACATTATATTAAGATACGCTATAATATTCCCGTTGATTTATCCCCTACTTGATTGAATAATACTTTTTTTGACGGCACGAGTAAACGTTTTTTCTCTAATGAGTTGCTCTATTGAAATATGCATACTATAATTCCAATTGTGTGCTGGATCTGCAGGAATGTTCATCCGTTCTTCTTTTATTTTTTTTCGTTTTAGTTGATCATCAGTAGACAATAAATCTTGAAATAAAAAAACACACCACATAGCTTTGGAATGAAGGTGATTATTTATGATCAATTTGCATATTTCCGCATCTGCTTTTAGTGGCGCTTTCCCTGATTTTAAAAGATATTGATTATAAAAAAATTGTGTCTGTTCCTCATTTTCGGTCCACCACTCCCTGATGGTACTCATATCATGGGTTGAAGGTGTTACTACCGTTAAATATGGCGCAAATAAAGGATTGGAAAATCTTTCATTTGATTTTTTGGGCATTCGCTGTACTTGAAGCGATAATATTTCTCTGGTTTGTAAAGCGGGTGCTACGATATTTGGAACCATGCCTAAATCTTCGGCACAAATCAACATTTTTGTACTTTGCTGAATGGCATTTAATTTTCCCTTTGCCAATTCATCCCAAATTTTATTTTGATTTTTGTAGTAATAAGCATTGTATAATTCATTCAATTTTTGTTGTTCTTTTTCAGTACAATTTCTAAATGCATTCGTTTGTTGCATATTGATTCTAAAATGATACAAACCCGTTTTACTTTCTTCTTTTAATAAAATTACATCAGCAAGTAAATCAAATAATTTAAGTTTTATCAAATCGCTTAGATTGTTTTTCAAACAAAATTGTTCGAGTTTTTTTTCGGTATTTAGTGTTGATTTAAACTTGCCGTCTTCAATTATATTTTTTAAAATCCACGTTACATCATCTTGAAACAATTTGTTGATGATGTCGTCATTAATAAATGGATTACAAAATCCGTGCTCGTCAAACACCAATCCCATATTTTTAAAATCTGTTTTTTTTAGTGCAATGACTGGCTCAAAATGGCCAAAAATTCCAGTGATGGCATGTAATGGTACAGACCAAATTCTGAAAAATCCTAAAATATGATCTACACGAATGGCATCAAAATAATTGTCCATGTGCGAAAATCGTTTTCTCCACCACCCATAGTTTTCTTTTTTCATTTCTTCCCAATTGTATGTAGGGAAATTCCAATTTTGTCCTTTGGTTGAAAAAGCATCTGGTGGAGCTCCCGCCTGCATTTCCAAATGAAACAAATGTGGTCTCATCCAAGTATCTACACTAAATCGACCCACGCCAATGGGCAAATCCCCTTTGATAATTACCCCATTTTTATGGGCAATATCTATCGCTTTTTTTAGTTGTAGATGAAGATGATATTGCGTAAAATAATAAAAGGCTATTTCTTCGAAAAATTCATTTGATGGATCGTAAAAATGCTTAATCTGCTTTTCATTATAAATCGCAAATTCGTTCCAATTGAAATAATTAATGGTTTTGTATTTGTCTCTTAAAAAACAAAAAACAGCATATGGTTGAAGCCATTCATGATTGGCTTTAAAGAATCCCTTAAATGAAACTGTTTTTAAAAATTCAAGCTTTTGTTTTCTAAATATGGTGTTTATAATTTCTAATTTCAATATTGAAACCGACTGATAATCAAAAGTTGATCGTTGATTTATTTTCTGTACTTGTTTTAAAATGGCGTCATCAATAGTAAAATGATATTGACTTGCCAACGAAGTTATCTCTATAAAAATGGGGTGTAAGGCAAAAACTGAAATTGCCGCATAAGGATAAGAATCTTTATTGGTGTAGGTTGCAATGGTATCGTTTATTGGCAATAATTGAATCATTTTGATGCCCGCTTTTTTACACCAATCAGACAATAATTCTAATGTTGAAAAATCACCCACACCCCAATTTTTCTTTGATTTCAATGATGACAATTGAACATTAATCCCAGCTCCTTTCCATGCAAAGTCTTTAAAGTCAACGATATGATTGTAAACCATCAATTTATTTTCTAATGGAATTTCGATGCATTTCCGATTCTCATTGGGTTCAAAAGAATCGATTTTTTGGGTCATCACATCAAAAACTACAAATTTATATTCAAAAGGAAAATCTGTTTTTTTGAACTTCA
This sequence comes from Chitinophagaceae bacterium, assembly GCA_009885535.1. Taxonomy (GTDB): domain Bacteria; phylum Bacteroidota; class Bacteroidia; order Chitinophagales; family Chitinophagaceae; genus Ferruginibacter. The sequence goes on from VFKL01000012.1 coordinate 6,078, forward strand.
ATTTTATACTCCAAAAAGTTTCTTTTTTTTCTAACAATACGAGTTTTTCAGGATCCCAATTGTTCCATTTTTTTCCTGAACCAAGAATGCCAATTTTTTTATTTTGTGGCAATTGAATACAAGCTACATTAAACTGATGTGTTATTAATTTTAATGCAATTGACTTTTTATTGATTTCATTATTTAAAAATAAATTTTTAAATGGTTTGGTTTTAAATACTTCCGTTTCTATGATTAATGATTGCCAATCATCGTAAACATCAATAACGCTTAACTCCTTTGATTGACTTATTAATTTAAAAGTTCGATTTTCCCAATTGTCAAAGTATTGAAACTCCCCATTTTCCAACAAGGCATATTGATAATAAGTTACTTTTTTATACTTTATATTTTCAGTATCCAAACTGAATTTCCAAAATAATTCGTTTTCATATTGAAGTGATGCAATTTCTATAATAAGTCCGTTTTCATCTTTTAAATAAATAGAAATGGATTGTCCTAATTGAGTAGCATATTTTAAAAATAAATTGATTTTCATAGCAAGGGCGATTTAAAGCAAATTAAACAATAATGGAATTTCTCTTGTATTATTTTAACATTACCTTTATTTTATTTGTAAATTTCTATAAAATTACGCGAAAAACAATTGTTCATACAAATGTATTTTTTACAAAAAAAATCCACTTAAAGGAACAAACCTACTAAGTGAATTTTTTAAAATAAAGAATAAAAAAACTAGTCTTTTAAATGGCTTTTATTTTTGCTATATCCAAAGTAAATTACAAATCCTATTGCCAACCATCCAAACAATCTAAGCCAATTGGTCCAACCCAATCCAAAGATCATGGCGGCACAAACAATGATGCCTAATATTGGAACGAAGGGAACCCAAGGTGTTTTAAATTGACGTGGTAAATCAGGATCTGTTTTTCTTAAAATAATTACGGCAGCACAAACGAGAATAAAGGCAAACAATGTACCGATGCTCGTCATATCTCCTACAACATCGCCAGGAACAAAAGCCGCAAATGCACCTACAAGTACCAAAATAATCAAATTGGCTTTATAAGGCGTTTTAAATTTCGGATGCAATTCGCTAAAAACAGCAGGCAACAAACCATCTTTACTCATTGAATAAAACACGCGACTTTGTCCTAATAACATTACCAAGATAACTGAAGAGAACCCTGCCAAAATAGCCACTGTAACCAATTTGCCCAACCAAGCATAACCGGGCATGAATTTATTTATTGCTGCAACTACTGAAGCTTCTTTACCATCTGTTCTAAAAAATTCAACTGGTGCAATGCCGGTAAGTACATGTGCAAATAAAATGTACAACACGGTACAAACAGCCAAAGAACCAAGAATACCAATAGGCATTGCGGTTTTAGGATTTTTAGTTTCTTGAGCAGCCGTACTCACCGCATCAAAACCAATAAACGCAAAAAACACCACACCAGCCGCACCAAGAATACCCATGATGCCACCAAAATTATGTTGAATGCCCTGATGATCTGTATAAATAGACGGTTCTGGAATATATGGTACGTGATTGCTTGATTGGATAAATCCCCATCCTAAAATGATGATTAATATAACAATAGAAACTTTGGTAATTACGATTAACCCATTAACAAATGCAGATTCTTGCGTTCCTTTTATAAGCAACAAACTGAGTAAACTCACAATGCCTAATGCAGGTAGATTGATATATCCAGTATGCACGACTCCTGTTATTGCATCTGGTATTGAGTGTTCAAAAGGTGAATGGCACCATTCATAAGCTATAGGTTTGAGGTGCATTACTTGAACCAATAAATTATTCAAATATTCACTCCATGCAATCCCAACAGTTGCCGCACCAACTGCGTACTCCAACACCAAATCCCAACCAATTACCCAAGCCAATAATTCTCCCATTGTAGCATAAGTATATGTATAAGCACTACCCGAAATTGGAATAGACGAAGATAATTCAGCATAACAAAGTCCGGCTAGAGCACAACCAATTGCGGCTACAATAAAACCAATCGTAACTGATGGACCCGCGTTTTGAGCAGAAGCTGCAGCAGTTCGCACAAATAATCCCGCACCAATAATAGCACCAATTCCTAAAGCAACCAACGAGCCAGCAGTTAACGTTCTTTTCATGCCTTTCTCTGAATCTCCCGCTTCTTGCATCAACATGTGAATCGGCTTTTTTGTAAATAAACCCATAATATTTTTTAGTTTGATTTTCGTAAAATATGCTGAAAAATAAGACATTTTTTAATTAAAAAAATAAAAGATTCTAAATCAATTTAAAACTAGCCATTTAGATAAAGATATCATTAGTATTAAAATATTATATTGCAACACCAATATTTAATTATGCATCAAGAACAAATAAATCATTCGAAACCAAACAGATTAACTACTTATATAGTTGTAGCAATGCTATTGGGTATTTTTGCTGGTTACCTCATGAATAAAAATGCTTCTCCTGAGTTTATAAAAGATTTCGCACCGAAAATAAAATTATTAGCCACCATGTTTTTACGCTTGGTGCAAATGATTATTGCGCCTTTGGTTTTTGCTACTTTGGTAGTGGGCATTGCAAAACTTGGTGATTTAAAAGCCGTGGGCCGTGTTGGCGGGAAAGCCATGATTTGGTTTATTAGTGCTTCTCTATTGAGTTTAACATTAGGCCTTATTTTAGTTACCATTACCAAGCCTGGCGTTGGTGTAAATATTGCCAATGCAGATTTAGAAGGTGCTAAAGATTTAATGGGTAAAACAAAAGCATTTTCTTTGGAAAATTTTATTGAACACGTTTTTCCCAGAAGCGTGATTGAGTCAATGGCAAACAACGAAATTTTGCAACTTGTTGTGTTTTCCATTTTCTTTGGTGTGGCATTAACAGCTATTGGTAAAAAAGGTGAAAACATCATTAACGCACTTGATTCATTAACACATGTTGTATTGAAAATGGTTACTTATGTGATGAACCTCGCTCCGCTTGGGGTTTTCGGCGCAATGACCGGCGTAATTGCGGTTAAGGGATTGGGCATTTTAAAAACCTATGCATATTATATCGGCTCTTTTTATTTGGGACTTGCTGTATTGTGGATTATCCTTTTACTCGTGGGCTATTTAATTTTAAAAAACAGATTGAAAGTACTTTTGAAAAGATTGGCGAGCCCCATGGCTATTGCGTTTAACACAGCAAGCAGCGAAGCCGTATTCCCTAAAATGGTAGAAGAGATGGAAAGATTTGGTTGTGATAAAAAAATCGTTTCTTTTACTTTACCATTAGGTTATTCTTTCAATTTAGATGGCAGTATGATGTATATGACATTTGCCAGTATGTTTATTGCTCAAGCTTATAATATTACCTCAGTTACCGAAAGCTTAAGTACACAAATCGCTATGCTATTGGTTTTTATGCTAACCAGCAAAGGGATTGCCGGCGTACCAAGAGCTTCATTGGTCGTAGTTTTGGCTACAGGTGGTATGTTTGGTATTCCTCCCGAAGGCATTGGATTGGTATTAGCGATTGATACTTTTTGCGATATGGGAAGAAGCATGACCAACGTTTTGGGGAATGCTTTAGCCACGGCAGCCGTGAGCAAATGGGAAGGCGCATTAAGTCACACCCATCACTCAGATTAAAATCAACTTTTTTTCAACTGATTTAAAATTTATCTTGCATTTTTTAAATTTTTAATTTTTAACAAAATGACTTTACTAGATTTCCAATGGATGAACTTATTACAACCAGACTGGTATATCAATACTGGCGGACTGTGGTTTATAATGTTTGTTGTATTTGCCGAAACTGGATTATTTGCTGGATTTTTTCTTCCTGGAGATTCATTGTTATTTGTTACTGGCATTTTTAGTGAAGGCGATGAATCATTGGGTATTCGTCCCATTATTGAGTCAGCACTTGGATTTCAATTCAATAACCCCATCTTGAATTTGTTGTTTTTAGGATTATTAATTTCATCTGCAGGAATCATTGGAAATATGGTTGGTTATTGGTTTGGTAAAAAAAGTGGACCTTTTTTATTTGAACGCAAAGACAGTTTTTTATTTAAGAAAAAATACCTCTATCAAGCCAAAGATTTTTACGATAAACATGGCGGTGGAGCAATTGTAATGGCCCGATTTTTACCTATTGTAAGAACCTTTGCACCCATCGTTGCAGGAATTGTTCAAATGGATAAAAAGAAATTCATGTCATTCAACATAATCGGTTCTTTTGCTTGGGTATATTCTATGTTGATTGCTGGTCATTATTTACAAACGTTTATTTTAAATCAATTTAAATATGATTTAAAATCACATTTAGAGGTCATAGTAATTGGAATTGTATTTGTAACAACAGCCCCCGTGATTATAAAAATGGTGTTTGGCAAAAAAAAGAATGCTTAATACCGATTATACATCTGTAATGGTACAATGAAATTGTCCCAAGCAGCTGTCATATCGGCATTATACTATAAGATTTTTTACTAAACATAACTATAATTGGTATAAATTTCTAATCGCATGAATAACCCAAAAAATCCAAAATCATTTGTAACCATTGCCATATTGGTTGCTGCATTGGGATATTTTGTCGACATCTACGATTTATTGTTATTTGGAATTATTCGTGTGCCAAGTTTACAATCTTTAGGTTTATCGCAAGCGGATATTTTAATTGCCGGAGAAGATATCATTTCCTGGCAAATGATTGGCTTACTATTGGGTGGTATTATCTGGGGTGTAATGGGCGATAAAAAAGGAAGACTTAGTGTATTATTCGGTTCTATCTTACTTTACTCTCTTGCGAATATTGCCAATGGTTTTGTGCAAACTGTTGAACAATACAAATACATTCGATTCATTGCTGGATTGGGATTGGCGGGTGAATTAGGCGCTGGCATTACATTAGTAGCAGAACTCGTTTCTCAACAAAAAAGAGGCATAGCTACTTCAATGGTTGCTGGCATTGGATTAAGTGGCGCCGTATTCGCTTTTTTCATAAAACAACATTTCGATTGGAGAACATGCTATTTCATTGGCGGCGGAATGGGGATTTTACTTTTATTACTTCGAGTTTCTGTATTCGAGTCCACACTTTTCACAAAATCAAAAAACAGTGAAATTAAAAGAGGCAATTTTTTTATGTTGTTTACCAACAAGTCACGGTTAAAAAAGTATCTTTTAAATATTTTAATTGGGTTACCCACTTGGCTAATCATAGGTATATTAGTCACCTTCTCCAAGGAATTTGGCGAACACATGAAATTATCAGAACCAATCGACCCAGGCAAAGCAATTATGTATGCTTATGTTGCCATATCAATTGGTGATATTATGATTGGTTTTATTAGTCATTGGCTAAAAAGCAGAAAGAAAGCCATGTATATTTTTTATGGCATCACCATAATATTTCTGACCTTGTATTTCACCATTTTATGGAACTCTAATGCCAATACAATGTATATGATTTGTGCTGGCCTTGGCTTTGGAACAGGGTTCTGGGCAATTTTTGTTACAACAGCAGCAGAGCAATTTGGAACCAATTTAAGGGCCACTGCTACAACAACAATTCCGAACATGGTAAGGGGAATGTTGGCTATTTTTATTTTACCCACTTTTAAATTCTTCAGAGGCATTACTGATTTTTACCAAGCCGGATTGATTACTTCTGTGGTGATAATGATTCTAGCTACTGCCGCTTTATACTTTATCGAAGAAACGTTTGATAAAAATTTGGATTTTATTGAAGAGTAGTTTTGAATTTTAAAAATATCGGAAAACAGATATAAATGGTTAAAACCATTACATATATTATTACGTTCCTTACCCACGGTTGAAACCGTGGGCTATCAAAACAAAATGGAATTAAAGTTTGATGAAAACCTAGATTTTATTGAGGATTAATACCTAAGTGATATCTGCAATGGTCCAATGAAATTGTCCCAAACAGTAACCCAATCAGCATTATACTAAAAAATAGAGGAATAATTTGTTAGTCAGGATAAAACCAGATTTTGCAGAGAAACATCGGACAACACATTTTGATGCAGAACTAATTTTTTGTAAATGTCAAATAATCTATACCTCCGTTTCCACCACTAACATCCTTTAATTTTATCACAGTATTTGACTTTTCAATGATTTCCCAATCATCAGTTATTTCAACAAATTGGGCGGGTGTAGCAAATGAGATATTAAAGTCTAAATCACTAAGGTTATCATCATTACTATTGCTGTCTGTTATTGTCCAAGTGCCTGTATTTGTAATCGTTCCAATTGAAGCAGTTAATATATTATTAGCACCAAAAGTGAAATTAAATCCATTAAAATCAATAGTTTCTTCATGGTCAGTATCGTAATAATAAGTGATTCTCCATGTTCCATTATTGACAATATTCATAACATCTGTTGGATTATTTGTGTTGGTATTTGGAATAACATTGTTTCTGCACGACGTCATTGTAATCATCATAATCAAAATTGTTATCAGTGATCCGATTTCATTTTTTCTAAAATTTCTCATAATTGTTATTTTATTAATTAAAAAAAATGAGCCAAGAAACCATTATTGATTCAATTACACATTTACAATAAACACTGGAATTCTCAACTCATGGCGAACGGCATTTATTGTAGTACCATAAATGAAATCTTTTATTCCGGTATGACCATGCGCACCAATAATCAAAAGGTCTACTTGCTCTTCTTTTACGATTCGAATGATTTCTTTAGATGTTTCATTAAACCCTAAAATACCTTTTGCTACATATCCTTTTTCAGTCATTTTCAAAACCAACTCATCCATTCTTTCTTTATCCTTTTCCGTTTCATAATCTGCAGATTGATCGCCATGCAATTTCGAAGATGCACTTTCTACAATATGAATTAAGGTAAAGCTGCAATCTTCTTTACCTTGTCCAATAGCCGCAGAAATTAATTTGAAATCATTTTCACTAAAATCAAGCGCAATGCCAATTTTATGATACACAGGAATTTGAATTTCTGAAATACTTGAAGCTTCGGGATGCATTTTTATAGAAACGTTTTGCTGCTTATTTTTAAAAATCGGAAACAGTAAAACATAAATCAATAATGCAATAAATAAAATTATCGCAACCATTAAAACAATCTTTAAACCTAAGTTATGACCGCTTGCTAAAAAGGATTCCACTTCACCAAATATCATTTTGCCATTTAAGAAAATGAGGACCATTGCCATTATCCAAGCTAAAATCTGAACGGGCATTTTGATAGCAAAGCCTTTCATTGTTTTTTTATCGCTAACGAAATGAATCAAAGGGATAATGGCAAATCCAAGCTGAACACTTAAAACTACCTGACTAAAAATCAATAACCCATCAATGTTTGATTCGCCGGTTATTAAAATAAAAATAACAGCGGGCACAATAGCCAATAACCTCGTTATCAATCTACGCATCAATGGATTTATTCGGAGACGTAAATAACCTTCCATTACAATTTGTCCGCTTAAAGTACCTGTAATTGTTGAGCTTTGTCCGGATGCGATTAATGCAATGGCAAATAAAGTTGATGCTATTGATGAACCTAACACTGGTGAAAGCAATTGATGTGCATCTTTAATTTGAGCCACATCTGTTCTACCTGTTTTAAAAAAAACGGTTGCCGCCAAAATCAAAATTGCTGCGTTGATAAAAAATGCAATGTTTAATGCAATGGCGCTGTCTATAACACTCCACTTAATCGCCTGCTTAATACCAGCTGTGGTTTGCTTTATTTTTCGGGTTTGAATGAGCGCAGAATGCAGGTACAAATTATGTGGCATAACTGTAGCGCCTATCATTCCTATCGCCAAATACAAAGCGGTTTCTTGTGGAATTTTTGAAATCATGCCTTTGCTTTTATACAACGTGTCCGCATCTGGTAAGGAAGGAATCAACCCGCTTAACACTTCGTGCAATTGTGGCTGAGCAAGAATTATATTGATTAAAAAGCAAACGCCAATTATGCCAATAAGGGCAAAAATGAAAGCTTCTATTTTACGAATGCCTAGTCTTTGAAGATAAAGCAAAAGAAAAGTGTCTAAAACCGTAATACTAACGCCAACAATTAGGGGTAATCCAAAAAGCAATTGTATGCCTATTGCCATTCCGAGTACTTCGGCCAAATCGGTAGCTGCGATGGCTATTTCTGCAAAAATCCAAAGGATAAAATTAATGTGCTTGGGAAATGATTCTCGATTTGCTTGTGCCAAATCTCGCCCTCTTACAATACCTAAACGAGCGCTTAAACTTTGTAATAGTAATGCCATTAAGTTGCTCACCAATAAAACCCAAAGCAAAGAAAATCCATATTTACTACCCCCAGCCAAATCCGTTGCCCAATTCCCCGGATCCATATAACCCACACTCACCAGATATGCCGGACCAAGAAATGAAAACATTTTGCGCCAGCTTTTTGTATTACGCGTAGTGTCAACACTTTCATGCACTTCGCTCAGCGATTGATCTATTTCTGGTTGTTTAGACATTATTAAACTGTGTTTTGCAACATTTTTATTTTAGCTTAAAACCAATATAGTTTTAAACAAGATTTTGCAGTTGAAATCTATTACAAGAAAAAAATGCTGCAAATACAATCTTTTACTTGACTTTTTGATGTTACCATATTTCAATATGCTATCGCCAAAAAAATCGGCTCAAACACTTGTCTTTATTACCTTTTTCCCTTTTCATCACGATTCCAACTGCAAAATCCGGGTTTAATGATACATCATTTTATTATTTAACAAATTTAAATCAAAAATCGTAGAAATCTTTATTATTTCGCATTCTGGTTTGATTTTTAGAAATCAATATTCAATTATTTTATACAAATTGATTATTATTTTGATTCAGCTTTAAAACTAATCAACAAAATATTTTACGAACTTTAGATTCTCCCTTATATTTGCAAAAAAATAAATTATGATGGAAATGAAGAAAAAATCTAGATCAATTTTTTGGGTATTATTTTTTGCATCAGTTGCTGCATTTTTCGGTGTATATGCTATTGGTGGTGGATATTGCTCTATGGTTTTGCCATTCAACGTTACATTTTTTGCAATGGCTATGGATTTAATGTAGTCAAAAAACATATTATATCAAAAAAAGCTCTGGATATTTCAGGGCTTTTTTTATTGGTAATTTATAAAAAAACAGCCCACTTAAAAAGCAAGTGAGCTGAATTACCCAAACAACAATAAACTTTTATATTCTTTCTTGCATTCGATTTTCTTCCACAGCTTGTCCAATTTTCATTTCAGGCATTAACAACATGGGAATTCTGGTATAAAATGCCAATTCTTTAGTTTCGCTTTTTACAAAAACACGCTGCAATAAATTATGATGTTGAGGAATAACGCCCAAAAAATCAATATGATATGATGAAACAAATTCTTCTAAAGCAAATGTTACATTATCCGATCTTGGAAACTTATATTCTAATTTAAAATCTTCTAATTTTTTTGAAAGTCGTTCTGACCGATAAATCAATTCGTCAATAATATCTGAATTGGTTTTTAAAACACGAACCACAAAAACTTTTGGAATGAATTTTTCGCAAATTTGCAAAAACGGATTTATGCAAGACAAATTTAATTTTGGATCTACTTCCGCAGCTAATGCCATGTTTTTAATGGGTTTGTAATCGGCTTTTTCTGGAACAACCAACATGGGCATTTTTGATTTTCTAACCAATGAAAGCACCGTGCTTCCAAATATTTTTCTAATCGTTGTGCCCTCACCTTTCATCCCAGTTACAATTACAGCATCATCATATTTTTGTGCATGTCGTACAATTGAATCAGTAGGATAACCTTCCACCGCAAGGATTTCTATGGGTTGTAACGAGCTTTTTTTGTAAGCCATTGCCGCTTCTTTTAAATAGGATTCTGCGGTGTTTTTTACTTCTTCTGGCCTTACAATGGCATAAGATTCTGGAATAGACAAAGGAACCTGATAGGCATTAAACAATACAATTTTCAAGCCTAAATCACTTGCCAACGCTATCCCATATTTAGTAGCATTTTCTGCTGCTACCGAAAAATCTGTTGCTATAAATACTGTTTTCATTTTTTTATTTAAAAATATAAAGTTCAATCTCGTATAAACATGATCAATATTATATTTCTTAATGACTCATTTGTGCTCATTGCTTATGGGAATCATAATGGATTGAAAAAATGAGGCCTATTTTAATCTAAAATTAATTATGATTTCGATAATGACTGCAACAGAAATTGAAAACGTATTGCATAGTCAATCTATATGCAGATTGGCTTGCAACGACAATAAATTCCCTCACCTTATTCCACTAAGTTATTTCTATGATGGAACATATATTTATTGCCAATCGCAACAAGGAAAAAAAATTGAGCTCATGCAGAAAGACCCAAATGTTTCTATTTTGGTAGATATCATTGGAACCATGAACAATTATAAAAGTGTACTCGTAAATGGCGAATATCAGGAATTAAAAGGGGATGAAGCGGATGTTGCAAGGAAATTATTATTTGAACAAATTTTTTCCTTAATGACCACAACGCGTATTCATCATTTTCAACATCAAGAATCTGAAAAAATAGACGACAGTGAAAGAATAAAAATCATTATGTTCAGAATAAAAATATTGTGTATTACTAGTAGAAAAGAAGAATAGAAATTAGCATTATCTTTGAAAAAACACATCTATCCATATGACAAGAATTTTATTTTGCATTTCATTTTTCTTCATTGGTTTTATAACAAAGGCACAAATCAAAGATTCTATAATTCATTATCCGATTGTGGTTGAATTCCAAAGCGTTTGTTGTGGTGTACCTTCCGAAGCGCCGTTAGTTTCTTTTTTAAAGAATTTCAAAAAAACCAATAAAATAAAAAAAATAAAAGTGTATAAAATATGCCCCTTAGGTAGAGAAGGTGAATACCATTTAGGATTTAAATTAACTGAATTCAATCGAGCTCAAAAAAAATCATTTATTAAAAAA
>VFKL01000198.1 GCA_009885535.1 Chitinophagaceae bacterium
CAAAGAAAGCGGCTCCAGTTAAAAAAGCAGCTCCTGCAAAGAAAGCGGCTCCAGTTAAAAAAGCAGCTCCTGCAAAGAAAGCGGCTCCAGTTAAAAAAGCGGCTCCTGCAAAGAAAGCAGCTCCAGCTAAAAAAGCAGCTCCTGCAAAGAAAGCAGCTCCAAAAAAGAAATAATTTATTTCTACATTTATTTTTGCTTTCAAAAGCAAAAAATATTAGTCTCGGAATCTTCCGAGACTTTTTTTTATAATTAAATTTCAATAACAAAGTTTTCCTACTTTTAAAAAATGAACAACTACACTATTGCTGATTATTTTTCATTGCTCTCTAAATTGATGGACATTCATGGAGAGAATAGTTTCAAATCTAAATCGTATGCGACCGCAGCTTTTGCCATTGAAAAACTACCCGAACAACTCGCCTCAATTCCTACAGAAAAAATCGAATCGCTAAAAGGAATCGGATTTTCAACAGCGCAAAAAATTATAGAAATATTAGAATCCGGCGAATTGAAAGTTTTAAATGAAATCATTTCAAAAACCCCAGCAGGTATCATTGAAATGCTAAGCATAAAAGGGATTGGTCCAAAAAAAATAAATACCATTTGGAAAGAAATGGAAATCGAATCTATTGGAGAATTGCTATATGCTTGCAAAGAAAATCGATTGAAAAACTTTAAAGGTTTTGGAGAAAAAACACAAAACAATGTTATAGACAGTATCGAATTTTATTTTAAAAGCAAAGGCAGTTTTTTATACGCTCAAGTAAAACCTTTCGCTATCGAAATTGAACAAATATTAAAAGAAATTTTTAATACTAACCCTATTTTTATTGTTGGTGATTTTGCACGTCAATTAGAAATCATCAATCATTTGGAATTTGTTGTAAACGCAACTTCTGAAGAAATAGAAAAAAAACTTGCTGAAAATGATATTTTTAATTTGATAGAGAAAAAAGAAAATGAATTTATTTTTTCAACGCCAAACGGAATTAATATCAAACTCATTTCTGTTGATGATGCTGACTTATTTGAAAAATGTATTCAACACAGTTCTTCAGCATCTTTTTGGAATGAAGTGGTAAAACATAAACCCAATCATTTTGTTTCCTGTAAAAGCGAACAACATTTTTTTGAACAAATCGGAACAAATTATATCCCTCCTTTTTTAAGAGAATCTATTTCTATTATTGATTATTCAAAAAACAATATCGTTGAAGATGTTATTCAAACAACTGACATCAAAGGAATCATTCATTGTCACAGCAACTGGAGTGATGGAAGCAATACGATTGAAGAATTGGCAAAAGCAGCAATAGAAAGAGGTTTAGAATATTTGGTGATCAGCGATCATAGTCAATCTGCTTTTTATGCGCAAGGTTTATCTGTAGACAGAATTTTAGCGCAACATCAATTGATAGACGAACTGAATGAAAAACTCTACCCTTTCAAAATTTTCAAAAGTATAGAATCTGATATTTTAAATGATGGCAGACTAGATTACAATGATGACATACTAAAGCGTTTTGATTTGGTTATCGCATCAGTTCATAGCAACCTTAAAATGATTGAAGAAAAAGCGATGAGTCGTTTGATAACCGCTATAGAAAATCGGTACACCACTATCTTAGGGCACATGACAGGAAGATTGCTATTAAGCAGACCTGGATATCCATTAGACCATAAAAAAATAATTGACGCTTGTGCTGCAAATAATGTTGTCATTGAATTAAATGCACATCCCAGCAGGCTTGATATTGATTGGCGTTATATTGATTATGTGTTAGAGAAAAATGTACTTATTTCAATTGATCCAGATGCGCATCACATCGATGGATTTAATGACCTTGAATATGGCGTTTCTGTAGCTCAAAAAGCAATGGTGAAAAAACAAAATAATTTAAGCAGTTTCGATTTAGTAGAATTTGAAAAATACTTGGTAACGCTTAAAAAGTAATCTACATTTTTGTAGCGATTTTTGTCCCTGGTTTTAAAAATAATTTTTCATCTCCATGCGCCAATAATTTTTCAAATAAAATGGTTGTTGCCTTTGCATCTCCGTATGCACGATGCCTAGATTCAATTTCAATGTCTAAACTATAACATAATTTACCTAAACTGTAAGATGCTAAACCAGGAAAAACTTTTCGACTTAATCTAACGGTGCATAATTTATGAACATCTAATTCAAACCCGTGAATTTTTAAATAGTGGCTTATGAATGAATAATCAAAACCAACATTATGCGCCACAAAATAATTGTTGTTTAAAATTTCATACAAATCTTTAGCAATTGATTTAAAAGTAGGCGCATCATTTACCATTGCATTTGTGATGCCAGTTAAGTTTGTAATGTAATAAGGGATTGGTCTTTGTGGATTTATTAAAGTTTGAAATTGTTTTACTACGCGTTCGCCATCATGTACTAAAATGGCAATTTCTGTAATACCGCTCTCTCTAGGAACCCCACCTGTTGTTTCAATATCTACAATACAATACATCATTATTTATTTTTCAAACGCTATTTTTATATTATGATTAAAGATAGCTATTTGTTGAAGCAATAAATTAAGTATTGTTTGTGTATTTTTGTTTTATACAAACAAATTATCAACAATTACATTGTATTTCAATTTTAATAAAAAAAGACAACCCACCTATTTTCTTTTTTTTAGTCAAAAATTGAAAACAAATGAAAAATGGATTTGAAATTTACTCAAAAAAAATAACTTTCACATTCCTTTTAAAAGCGAAAACCCATTTTAAAAATATTTTAAACACATGACTTTAAGTAAAAATTTCGAACACCAAATAAATGAAAACAAATGGTATAGCCATTGGTTGGACAAACAATATTTCAAGAGCACACCAGATGAACGCACCCCTTATACCATAGCAATGCCTCCTCCGAACGTTACGGGCGTTTTGCACATGGGGCATTGCTTAAACAATACAATACAAGACATTTTAATTAGACAGGCTAGAATGAAAGGATTCAACGCCTGCTGGGTTCCAGGTACCGATCATGCATCAATCGCTACTGAAGCTAAAGTTGTAGCCATGTTGCGCGAAATGGGCATTGCAAAATCATCTTTGAGTAGAGACGAGTTTCTAAGTTATGCGTGGGAATGGAAAGAAAAATATGGCGGCATCATTTTACAGCAATTAAAAAAGCTGGGATGTAGCCTGGATTGGGATCGTACCACGTTTACCATGGATAAAGATTATTACGATTCTGTGATCAATATCTTTATGGACCTCTACAAAAAAGGGGTTATTTATAGAGGCAAGCGAATGATCAATTGGGACGTGAAAGCACTTACCGCATTGAGCGACGAAGAAGTGATTAGAAAAGAAACCCGCCAGAAATTGTATCATTTAAATTATGCTATTGAAGGAACAAACGATTTCATCACAATTGCTACCGTAAGGCCAGAAACCATAATGGGAGACACCGCCATTTGTGTGCATCCTGAAGATGAGCGATACAAACATTTACATGGCAAATTTGCCATCGTTCCTTTGATAAACAGAAGGATCCCGATTATTGCAGATGATTATGTAGCCATGGATTTTGGTACGGGTGCATTAAAAGTAACACCTGCTCATGACGTTAATGACTATGCGCTTGGGCAAAAACACCAATTGGAAGTAGTTGACATTTTTAATGACAATGGTACATTAAGCGAAGATGCTCAAATTTATGTAGGCTTAGATCGTTTTGATGTACGCAAAAAAATCGCGATTGAACTTGAAGAAAAAGGCTATCTAATTAAAACGGAAGAATATACCAGCGAAGTAGGTTATAGCGAAAGAACAGACGTAGTGGTGGAACCTCGATTAAGCATGCAGTGGTGGTTGAGTATGAAAGACATCTCAAGTCCTGCGTTAAAAGCGGTTATGGAAGAAGAAATTAAATTCTATCCGCCAAAATTTAAAAACGTTTATCGCCATTGGATGGAGAACATCAAAGATTGGTGTGTAAGTAGACAGCTTTGGTGGGGACATCGCATTCCGGCTTGGTATCATGAATCTGGAAAATTTGTAGTGGCGAAAAATGAAAACGATGCCATTGCAATTTTTGAAACCGAACATAACATTTCAAATGCCGTTTTAAAACAAGATGAAGATTGCTTAGACACCTGGTTTAGCAGTTGGCTATGGCCGTTTGAAGTTTTTAAAGGATATAGCAATCCCAACAATGCAGACATCAACTACTACTACCCTACCAACACATTAGTTACTGCACCTGAAATTATTTTCTTTTGGGTAGCACGTATGATTATGGCAGGACATGAATACATGGATGTAAAGCCATTTCAAGAAGTTTATTTTACTGGAATTGTTAGAGACAAACAAGGACGTAAAATGAGCAAGAGTTTGGGTAACTCTCCCGACCTTTTAGAATTAATAGATCAATATGGTGCAGATGCAGCGCGTTTTGGCATCATGATTGCATCACCTGCAGGAAACGATATTTTATTTGATGAAGCCGCTTTAGAACAAGGCAGAAACTTCAACAACAAAATATGGAATGCGTTGAAATTGATAAAAATGTGGGAAGGGCGCCAAACGCAGGAACACACCACTGAAAATGACTTTGCCATCAACTGGTTTGAAAACAGACTAAGCGAAGTAAGTATTGAAGTGGAGCAAATGATGAAGCAATTCAAATTAAGTGAAGCGTTGAAAACCATATACACTTTGATTTGGGATGATTTCTGTAGTTGGTATTTAGAATGGGTGAAGCCAGGATTTGAGCAACCAATCCAAGCAAACGTGTACAATAAAACAATTGAATTTTTCACCGATTTAATGCAATTGCTACACCCATTTATGCCTTTTATTTCAGAAGAAATTTATCATCAATTGGATGAACGTTCTGATGACTTATGCGTAAGATTGTTTGCAGAAAAAAAATCACCCAATCAAACGCAATTGGATCAGGGGAAATTGCTTAAAGACGTTATTAGTGGCATTAGAGATGTACGTAACAAACAGCAAATGAAACCCAAAGACAGCATCAAGCTTTTTATTCAAACAGAAAATAGTGTTGTTTTTGAAAGCTTAAATTCAATTTTATCTAAGCAAGTAAATGCTGAGGAAATTTCATTTGCAAGCGATACTGTTCCTAACTCATTTACAACGGTGATTGGTAAAGATAAATTCTACATTTTAACCGAGCAACCCATTGATTTGAGTACGCAAAAATCAGCATTAGAGAAGGAGTTAAATCATTTAAAATCCTTTTTAATATCAGTTGAAAAGAAATTATCTAACGAGAAATTTACTCAAAACGCAAAGCAAGAAATTTTAGACTTGGAATACAAGAAAAAAGCGGATGCCGAAATGAAAATAAATATTATCGAACTCAGTTTGAAAGATATGGTTGGATAAATATTTATTCGTTAAAATTAAAAACACATAAAGGGTAAAGCTTATTTTTACTACCTAATAAATAATCTATGGGTAAGCAGAAAATATTAATCGCATTTTTTTTGATCATAAGTCAAATCAATTTTGCTCAAATCAAAAAGAATCAACCGGTTAAAATAAAGCCACCTAAATTGATATCCACTATTGGCATTTTCAAAGATTCTGTGGTGATAAAAACAGACCAAGCAAAGGCTATTTTGGATACACCTATTTTGGTTAAAGATGATAAAAACAATGTGTACAAAGTAACTTACTATCAATTTGCTTACACCAGACGCGCAGTTACTGAAGATGAAAAAACAGGCAAACTATCCCCTACAACCAGCTTGGCTACTGATTATTTCACCAGTACACCATTACCTGAAAAATGGGTGCGTATAATTAGAGAAGATTTAAAACCTGGTGAGCAATTATTCTTTTGTGATGTTATAGTGAAAGATACTTCTGGGCAATCTTTTTATGCGCCCAACATTAAAATAATTACACAATAATTTTATGGTAATTCGATATGCTCAAAAAAACGAATTGCATTTAATTCAAAAAATAGCATTTGAAACTTGGCCCATTGCTTATGGAAATATTTTAAGTGAAGATCAATTGGAGTATATGCTCAAAATGATGTATAATTTAGATGTTTTAGTTTCTCAGCATGAGCAATTAAACCATCAATTCATTTTAGCATTTGATGTTTCTGGAAACGAAATGGGATTTGCAAGTTTTTCAAAAATAATCGACAACCCTTCAAAATACAAATTGCACAAACTATACATTTTGCCTAATCAACAAGGAAAAAATTTAGGGAAGAAACTATTAAATTTTGTGTTGGAAGAAATTAAAAAAGCTGAAGAAAAAACCGCTATTTTGTTAAATGTAAACAGACAGAACAATGCCGTAGATTTTTATTTAAAGCAAGGATTTTCCATAATACATGAAGAAGATAATGATATTGGTAACGGTTACTTTATGAATGATTATTTAATGCAAATGGATATATAAAAATCCATTTGCATTAAATCGTTACGTGATAAATTCTAGTACCAGAAGGCTTTGGTTTTTTGCAGCAATTACCCATGTATCCTGTTTTGTAACAATCCATATTGGTATACTTTGCATTTTTTTTATACACCTTATCCGTTAAATATCCTTTGTCAATAATTTGAATTATTTTCTCTCCGCTTAATTTCTGATTGGATACATTCATAAAATGAAACATGGTGTTTTCAATTTCTACATGCGTATCATTAGCAACTTCTACATCATTCATTAAAATTGAAACCTCCATTTTTGCAACAAAAAAACCAGCATCTTCAACCTTCTTTTTAAGTTGATCAAAATCAACTTTTGAATTTGGTTTGATAAAGATTTCAAAACTAGAGTTTTTAATATTTGCCATTACTTTGTCAATATAATCAACAGATTTCAACGCTTTATTAATGGCATTGCTGCACATACTACACGTTAATCCACTTGCTTGAATATTGACTTTACTAATTTGTGCATCTGCACAAAATGTCAACGAAAATAATAGTGCAATTATTAATACACTTTTCATTAATTATTGTTTTATATCTTAATTAGAAGCTTCTTTACGATCATATTTGCAACAGCCATGCAATGCATCATATGCAGCATTGTCTGCAGTTACATCTTGAGTATCATACCCTACTTTTGCAATAGATTCTTGGATTTTTTTCAAGTCTGTTTTTTCTGTTTTGTAAGAAAGCACAAGTATATGTGATTCTACATCCCATGTTGCTGATTTTGCTCCAGCTGATTTTGCCGCTTTTTCGATTTTACCTTTACACATACCACAACTTCCCCAAACTTTAATGGTATCATTTTGATTTTGTGCAAATGAAGAATTTGAAAATGCAAATGCAAAGAATAATACGATTGATAAATGTTTCATTTTGTGAATTTTATTTTATTTTAAAAATTGTTTTATTTGTAAATGTAGTATTTTTTGGGGATTTGTTACAGGGGAGGTTTAAAAGTTTAACGGTTTAACATTTTAGAGGTTTAAAAGTTTAAAGGTTTAATGGTTTAATGGTTGATCGACAATTTGTTTGGGCTTGCAATTGGAAAATACTTCTAACCTTTAAACCAGCGCAGCGTATTAAACCAACGAAATGATTTAAACCAGCGTAGCGCATTAAACCAGCGCAGCGTGTTAAACCAGCGTAGCGACTTAAACCAGCGTAGCGAGTTAAACCTTCTTCCTAGTTCACCATCCACCATTTGACCCCAAAACGCAGCATAAATCCTTGTGTAGGGTAATAAGGGGCTGCAAAATTATTATTGGTAAATCCAAAGCCATTTTTAAAGTTCATGGTATTTAAATTCTCCGCCCTTAAAAATCCGGTAAATCCTTTTATTCTAAAATGCAAAAATGCAGACACATCCGGTAAATTACGAATGGTGATGCTGTCTTGATTTACAAATTGCTGCGTGATTGGTGAGTAACCATTTGCCTTGAATGGTGTAAAGTACCTAAGCTCCAAGCCGGTTGATACATTTAAATTTTTAAAAAACACCCCTTCGTAGGCAACCCGATTTCTTGTATAAAATGTAGGCACACGAATTGGAGAAGCCAAATCAGTTTGTTGCAAAAATAAATCCGCATGCCAATTGATGTGGCGTGTTAAACGTATTTTTTTGTATATCGAAAACTGAAACACATTGATTAACGCGCTAAATTGAGCAGCTTGATATTTGTTTTTAAAATATGCATGATTTATTAAAAGATGATTGCTAAACCCAAATGTTGCAAATTGATTTTCCGATTTCAAACCAAATGAAGTAATGTTTTCTTTTTTAAACTTACTGTTATCCCCCAAATTAAAAACAGCTTGTTCGTTAAATACATTTGAAGTCGTACGATTGCTGTTATTAAACCACAATTGAATGTTTCCAAAGCGTTTGTTTAAATAACGGTTAATGCTACCCGAAACTTTATAATCGCCAGCATTTAATCCATTGATATAAAAATTACCCGAAGCGATGATATCCCACTTTTTATTTTTTGTTCTATTTCGATATTCGCCATGAACAAAAAGATTGTAAAAATTACTTTTCCCACTTTTCAAATCCCCATATAAATTTTGCAAGGTAATTCCAGCCAATAAAAATTGCGCTGTGTTTTTTGTATCAGGGAATTGCACTACACTAATATCATTTTTAATTTCACGCCAGGTTTCACTTATTGAAAACGTATCAAATTTTGAAGCAAGATTTATGTTGTACCAATTGTGATATAATGTTGAATCGGCAAAAATATCACCAAACTGAGTTTGTTGTTTCTGATAAACAAAACTATGTTGTAATCTTAATTTCGGAAAGAAAAGATAACTCATTGTAGAGTCATTTACCGCAACAGAATCTCGTTTTCCAAAATCATAATGTTGACGAACAAAAAAACTAAAATCTTTATTTTGATTGCCGGTTAAAATTGAAGTAACGAAAGGATTGGTTCTAAATGCAGCATTATTGCCCATGTTTACTGGAATGGTGAAACGGTCTTTTCTATTGGGATCCTGTAAATCTGAAATATTTTCAATCCCTCCATTTTGTGATGCCCGAATATTATTTCCAATGATGACTATATTTTGCTGATACCTTTTTTTGAGTCCTTGATAACTTCCAAAAATACGATAGCTACTGTGATTGGTATTTTGTGTAACAAAAAAACCAGGTGCAGTTATCATTTTATATTCAAACCCGATATTCAGATTTGGATTTGGATTTTGTGTATGAAAAGCTTGCAGCATCTGCTCTTTACCGGAAGCCAATTGATAACTGATGGAGCTAAATGGCCTGTTGGTTTGGTGAAATTTTGTACCTTCTAGATTAAACTTATACATGTCAAAAGCATGAAACCCTTGGTCAAATCCAATTTGCTGAGTTGGAGAAAAAATCAAGCTTTTGGCAGCTGCTCCATTATTACCTAAATAAACAAAACTTGATGGAACGGGAAAGTATTTATCAAAATCATAAACACTTGAATCTAAAAATAATTTGCGTGTTGAATCTAAATATTGAGCAGTCATCAACAACGCATCTTTTGCATCATCGCGATGTTCGAAAGCCAATGAATCTTTTCTTGGCACAGAACTTTTTACATTTTGTATGTCTTCTTGTTGATCAGGATTATTATTGGTGTTGGAAATCACACCTGCATCATCTCCCAAAGTAAGATTTTTTTTAGGCTTTACTTGTGCAAATGAAATTGCAACAAAAATAAATAAGCATAAACATAGAATAATTTTTTTCATTTTCAACTTATGAAATCCAAAAATACTTTTGAAAGGATTTTATACCAATTATAATTATTTTTTAGCTATATTTTTTGTGGTATAATGCCGATATGACAGTTTTTTGGAACAATTTCATTGGACCATTACAGATGTCTAATCGGTATTATTTTTGTTTTCTACGTCCCAATTCTTCAGTAATTAAATTCAATTCTCTACCTGTTTGTCCAGCAACCGAACTATTTTCTTGTGCTCTTCGCATCAAGTAAGGCAACACTTCTTTTATTGGACCAAACGGAAGGTATTTACTTACATTAAATCCATTTTTTGCAAGGTTATATGTAATATTATCGCTCATCCCATAAAGTTGCGAAAAATGAACATGCTCATGATGTTCAGGAATTCCATATTCCTCACAAAGTAATGTTGCCAACAAATTACTTTCTTCATTATGTGTGGCAATGATTACCGCAATTTGATCCAGTTGTTGTAAACAAATGTCTACAGCTATATTGTAATCCAAATCGGTAGATTCTTTATCTGGCTGTATCGGAGAATCGTAATTATTTACTTTTGCCCGTGCACGTTCCTTTTCCATGTATGCACCACGCACCAATTTCACACCAAGTATATAAGATTCAAAAGCGGCTATTTGAATCGAATTTTGTAAAAACTTTAATCTGTCGTGCCTATATAATTGTATCGTATTATACACAACCGCTTTCGACTTATTAAATTGCTCCATCATCAACGTAGTAAGCGCATCTACTGGATCTTGTATCCAAGACTCTTCTGCATCTACTAAAATGGCAACTGATGACTTTGATGCTGTTTTACAAATGTTTTCAAATCTATTGCAAACTAAATCCCACTCTGCTTTGTCATTAGGAAGTAAATTTCTAATGACCAGTAGATATCTTTCAAGTACATTTTCTTTTTTAGAATGCTGCATTGCTTCGTGAATACGTTCCAATAAAGTAAATGAAGCAATTCCAGTAACTTTTATGCTTACAAAAGGAATGCTTTTTTGTGAAGCTGCATAATTGACTACATCAATAAATGCTTTTTCAGCTTGCTTAAATCCTTGTTCTGTACTTAATCCTTCAACGCCATAATCCAGAATAACATCTACCCCATATTTTGCCAATTTTTCAGAAACAGTAAACGTTTTTTGTAAATTCTCACCTCCAACAAAATGACTAAAAATGGTTTTTCTTAAAATGGTTTTTGTAAAAGGAAATTTATACTTAATGGCTAAAGGCATAAGTTTCAAACCCAAGTTCAACCAAAACGTTTTACCCATTAAACCAAACAAAAACTTTGCTTTTTTCAACTCTCCATCATTCATATGCGCAAAAGCATATTCCGTGTTGTCAAAAGAAATTATTTTACTAGAGTCATTAATCATATAAAATGAAAATAAAGTTGAACAATTGTGATGATAAGAATTATTTAGAATCATCTTTTGTAAACAATGCTTTTAATTCCAAAGCATCTTCTGGCTTTAATTTGCCACCTAAGATAAGCCTAACTTGCCTTCTTCTGAGTGCACCTTCATAGTGTTTGATTTCTTCAGGCGAT
This sequence comes from Chitinophagaceae bacterium, assembly GCA_009885535.1. GTDB lineage: Bacteria > Bacteroidota > Bacteroidia > Chitinophagales > Chitinophagaceae > Ferruginibacter. The sequence continues at coordinate 11,265 of VFKL01000198.1, forward strand.
TCGGGTACAACTGAATTAACTACTCTTGGCCTACCATTTGGGTCGAGTGCCACAAAAGTCAGAAAAGCCTCGTTGCTTTTATACCTAAATTGCTGAATGGCATCTTCGCCCCAAACTTGCAAATGCACTTCCATACTGGATTTGAAGGCACGCGTAACTTTTGCTTCAATGTGCACTACATTGCCAATTTTTATGGGCGTTTCAAATGAAATATTATCAACCGAAGCGGTTACTACAGGAGCAGCGCAATGTTTCAATGCTGATAATGCGCCAGCGATATCCATCCAATACATCAATCTACCTCCCATTAAATTTCCAAAATTATTGGTATCATTTGGCAATACCAGTTCAGTCATCATGACCAAAGATTCTGAAGCTTTTTTTTCCATTTATTTTTATTTTCGCAAAGATACTCATAATGCATTCAAGGCATAAAAAAATCCTCCGAATGTTAATCGGAGGATTTATAAAATAAGAATAATTAAAATTACTCAGCAGCTGGCGTTTCTTCAGAAGTTTCTGTAGCAGCAGGAGCTTCTGGAGTTGCTTCAGCAGCAGGAGTTTCAACTACTGGAGCTTCAACTACTGGAGCTTCAACTACTGGAGCTTCAACTGCAAGAGTTTCAACTACTGGAACTTCAACTACTGGAGCTTCAACTGCAAGAGTTTCAGATGCTACATTAGCACTGTCTCCATCCATTTTCGCTTTCAATCCAGCCAATACCCCTAAATCACCTAAAGTTGATTTCTCTACTTTAGCTTGGATATTTTTTACAGCTTTTTTGGTTTGCTCGAATTCTGCTTTTTTCTCCTTCATCTCAATTTGCTTTTCCTCTTCTTTTTCTTGCTCCCAAAGGCGTGTATGGCTCAATAATATGCGCTTATCATTACGGTCAAATTCAATAACCATGAATTGAGCTACTTCTTCAGCAGCGATTACTCTTTCATCTTCTTTAACTAAATGACGTGCTGGAGCATATCCTTCTAAACCGTAAGGCAATTGAATGATGGCACCTTTTTCATCTTTCTTTACAACTGTTCCTTCATGAATTGAACCGATAGTAAATACGGTTTCTAAAGAATTCCATGGATCTTCTTCAATTTGCTTATGTCCTAACTGAAGTTTACGTCCTTCTTTATCAATGCTTAAAATAACTACTTCGATTTCTTTTCCAACTTTTGTGTACTCATTTGGATTATTGAAACGCTTCAACCAGCTTAAATCGCTGATGTGAATCATTCCGCCAATTCCTGTAGACAATTCAACAAACACACCATAAGGCGTAATGTTTTTAACAATTCCCATGTGTTTGCTATTTTCAGGGAAACGGCCTTCGATTGAGCTCCATGGATCTTCTGTCATTTGCTTGATAGACAAACTCATTTTGCGTGTTTCTTTATCAAGGGTAACTACTTTAGCTTCGTGCTCATCTCCTAATTTGAAGAATTCTTTTGCATTAACTGGTGTATTTGCCCAAGTGATTTCGCTAACGTGAACCAATCCTTCAACGCCAGGTGTAATTTCTAAGAAAGCACCATAATCTTCAATATTTACTACTTTACCTTTTACGATTTCATTTTCCTGAAGATTTTCAGTTAATGTATCCCAAGGATGAGGTGTAAGTTGTTTTAAACCTAAGCTGATTCTACGTTTGTCATCATCAAAATCAAGAACAACGACATTTATTTTTTGGTCTATTTTCAATATTTCTGATGGATGATTTATGCGGCCCCAAGAAATATCAGTGATGTATAGTAATCCATCCAATCCACCCAAATCAAGGAATGCTCCGAAATCTGTGATGTTTTTGATTGTACCTTCCAATACTTGACCTTTTTCCAATTTGCCGATAATTTCTGCTCTTTGAGCTTCGATATCGCTTTCAATAAGAGCTTTATGCGAAACAACTGCATTCTTAATGGTTTCATTAATTTTAACCACTTTAAATTCCATTGTTTTACCCACAAACTGATCGTAATCTGTAACTGGCTTAACGTCGATTTGAGAACCTGGTAAGAATGTTTCCATACCAAATACATCAACAATTAAACCACCTTTAGTTTTGCTAGTAACCAACCCGGTAACAATTTCACCAGTTTTGTTTACTTCCATTATTCTTTCCCAAGCGCGGGTAATTCTTGCAGATTTTCTACTAAGATTTAGATTTCCTTCGCGGTCTTCCTTTTGTACCACCATTACTTCAATGATGTCTCCTACTTTCACGCCACCCGGAATGTCTCTAAACTCGTTTAAAGAAATCAAACCATCACTTTTAAACCCGATGTTTACAACTGCATCTGTTTTAGTTAATGACTCTACTGTAGCTTGAATCATTTCGCCATCAGTAATTTGTTTAAATGTGCCATCGTAAACCGAATCATACTTTGCTTTTTCTTCTTTTGAGTAAGACACAACATTTCTTTTGTCGCGGCTCCAATCAAAATCATCATGTGGCGTTTCTGGTTCATGAACAAAAGGTGCTTTGTGCTCAACTGTTTGTGCAACGGCTACGGGAGCAACTGCTTCTACAACTGCTACTGGAGCAACTGCTTCTACAACTGGTGTAGCTTCTGGTTCATTTAGTAATTCTGCTTGTTCTTCGGCAACAGGTTCATTTGGTGTCGCAGTAGATTCCGCTTCATTTGAA